>JBJOLA010000173.1:0-4677 GCA_046045815.1 Pseudomonadota bacterium | reverse complement strand
GGATGAGCGGTAACCAATTGCACACAGACGCAGGGGCGTTGCATCACAATCTGTCTGATCCTGCGAATAGAGACCTGAATCGTAGCCGGTGATTGAGACGAGCTTCAGATGATCGGCCAGTTCAGCCTTCAGCGTGAACACAACTCCCTCGGCGCGCGATATCGCGTTGCCAACTGTATCAGCCTGCACCTGCCGGTCGCTCAGGCCGTTTGCCGATGCGCTGTAGCTGGACGGTAAAAGACCCGCCAATGCCGGGTTACTAAACAGCGCGCCGAGTAGAAAATTGGGGCTGAAATAATCAATCTTGTCACTTGTCTTGGATTGGCCGGTCGCGAGTGGCGTTTCAGTCCCGCCAGTTGCTTTAGCAGCATAGCCTTTCAGACTAAGATCAATCGTATCACTCGCCTTGATCCGAATCGTGCCGCGAATGCCGTAGCTTTCAGTGATTCCGGGTTGCTTGCCGGTGGACAGATTTCCGTAGGCAAAGGCTGTCGGCAGTCCCGGAGCCGATTTATTGAGACCCGCAGGCAGCAGGTTGTGAATATAGGGGTCAGAATGAACATAGGTACCCGCGACGCGAATGCCGACCTTATCTTCGACCGGCGTGAATTCAATCGCACCTTCAACGTTGATGCGGTTGAAGCTGCCATAGCCGACAGTGAGCGTGCCGTTGGCACCCTTCAGACTTGGCTTGCGCGTGATGAAATTGATCGCGCCACCTGTCGTGTTGCGGCCATAGAGCGTGCCTTGCGGGCCGCGAACAACCTCGATCTGCTCGAGATCATAAAGTTGCTGGCCGTGCGACGCGCGGAAGCTCTGATAAACTTCATCGACATAAACACCGACCGGTGAAGCCGCATTAGCATTAAATTCAGTACCGACGCCGACGCCGCGTAGTGAGAAGTTAGGCTGCTGCTGGCCATAAGGTGACGAGACTTGAAGGTTCGGCATCGCGTGATTGAGGTCAGTCGTTTCGAAAACACCCTGCGCCTTGAGCATATTCGCCGAAATCGCGGAGACTGCTACGGGCACATCCTGAAGATTTTCTGACCGCTTGGTGGCCGTCACGATGATTTCTTCAAGGCCGCCCGGGTTCGCTGCTTCGGCTGCAGGTGCAGACTGGGCGAGCGCGGCGGATGATGTTCCGGCCATTGCAAAAACAATCAGACTCGCTGCAAAACTTTTCTTCATGAAAATCCTCCCTCTATACCGCTCAAGCGGCCTGAACATGGCGCGCAACATTTTGCGTGACCGTGATACGCAAAATACGCTAAGCAGCAAACATGTCAACACATTTACGATCTAATGAAAGACCGGCATGTCACTTTTTTCCTCGCTCTTCAAAAAGTCACCACCACGCAGTGTAGAGGTTCGGCCAATTGGCCGGAAACTGTCGGTTGGTTCCGGCGAGACTCTGCTCGAGCGGGCGCTCAAGGACGGCTTGGCCTATCCCCATGATTGCACTGTCGGCACTTGCGGCACCTGCCGGACGAAGCTGATATCGGGTAAGGTCGATGCGATCACGCCGTTCAGCTATACGTTGAGTCGCGAGGAGCTGGATGCGGGATATATCCTCGCCTGTCAGGCGATTCCCAAATCTGATTTAGTGGTCGAGGTCGAGATTGCGTCACAGGCGAACATCGCTGCGACCACGCAAAAAGCGCGGCTGCTGGGCACAGACGATCTAACGCATGACATCAAGCGCGTGCGATGGTCCGTGGAAACGCCGCTTCACTATCGGGCAGGGCAATATGCCAATGTCCGCTGGGGCGCCGACGCGCACCGTTCCTACTCATTTGCCGCGGCACCGGCTGCCGGTGGAATGACGGAACTGACAAGCTTCATCCGACATGTCCCCGGCGGAACGTTTACCGATATACTGTTCACCGGCGACGCGGCCGCGTTAAATTATGAGATTGACGGGCCCCACGGTAATTTCTGGCTCCGCGACGGAACGGGGCCGATCATCTGCATCGCGGGCGGCAGCGGCCTCGCGCCAATCGTCAGCCTGCTGCAGGATGCCGCCAACCGCAAAGTCCGCCGCGATTGCATCCTGCTGTTCGGCGCGCGCGGCGTGGCGGATATTTACGCCGCAGACGAAATCGCCGCGATCCGCAACAAATGGATGGGCGGCTTTGACTATTGGCCCGTCCTTTCTGAGGAGTCCGCCGCCGGATATCGCCACGGCATGGTCACCGCGCATCTGAGCGAGGCGCTCACGCGGTTAGGAGCAGGCGTCCAGGCTTACCTTTGCGGCCCCCCCGGGATGGTAGACGCCGGGATCAAGGGACTGACCGGCGCGGGCGTCGCACTGGCCGAAGTGCATTATGACAAATTCACGGACGCCAGCAGCAAGAGCTAAGCAGTTGCCATTGCGCCGGTGGACTTTTCATCAAACCAGTCCGGCCAGCCCGCCGCCCTGTTCTGCGCACGGGCGAGCACACGTTCCTCGGGTGTCGCAAGTTCATTGTCCCACCGTTTGAGCGCGGGCTTGATGATCACATTGTGCCACAGTGGCGGGATGAGAGCCGAGAAAAAGCACATGAATACGCTGGGCATCGGGATCCATTGCCGGTCTGGCACTAGATCGGTGAAACCGGCAAAAGTGTTCGTGTGGTGATCAGCATGATTTGTAATCTCAAAGCCCAGGATGCGCGAGAAGGGCTTGAGGTGGTTCCAAACATGGCGCCGTGCGATCGTCGCTCCGGGAAGACGAACCAAGCCGTAGTGCTGAAAATAATTGAATGATTCGACCCAGAATCGAGCGATGATCATGCCGGTGAGCGCGAGCGCGTTGGCCTGCCCGCCGCCGATCGCGTAGATGATCGACTGGATGACGAGCTGCGCGAGAATTGCCTTCCAGATACGGTGATGGATGCCCCAGCGGGCCTTGCCTTCCTTCTCCAGTGCGTTTGCTTCGGTCAGCAGCGAATCGCGCGTGCTGGCGACGATGGCCTTTGCGGTGAAAGCATAGAGATTGGTGCCACGCGGCGCAGTATCAAAATCTTCCGTCGTTGCGACATTAATGTGATGGCCAACAACATGGGCAATTTCCCGAGAGGCATCAAGATAACAGACTTGAGCATAGCGCCCGACGAAGCGCTTGAAGTTGCTTCGCTGATGATACAGTTCATGGGTGGCGGGCACGAGCGGGATCACGCTCAGCCAGCCGAGCGACAAGGCCGCACCAGCGAACTGCCAGCCCGTGATTTCAGGCGTCACGGCCACCCAGCGCGCCGCAACAAGATAAAGGACCGGCGTTCCTAGGGCACACATCCACACGGGAATTTCCGCGAGCGCCTTACTGCCGATCTGGCGCGGAGCCATATCATTGGGGAGGATGCCGTCGATAAGGCCCATTATCGGAAGCAGCGCTACGCCGAGCCAAACCGCATTGCCGCCAATCAAAAATCCAGCAGCAGCAATCACCGGGAACAATACCGAAAAATAATAGCGCAGATAGTCCATGATGCGATCCTCATCCAATTATGCGTAGATCATATACGTATTTTTCAACTTCGCAAGCCGCAATGATCGCGCTACGCGACCAGACATGAAGATGCGTGAACTGGAAAATCGCACGGGGCTCAACCGGGAAACGATTCGCGTTTATTTGCGCAATGGGTTGGTGCCCGAACCAAAACGGCCCAAGCACAATGTGGCAGACTATGAGGAAAGCCATGTTACCGCGATCCTTGCTGTGCGCGATCTGCAGCAAGATTCTGGTCTGACGCTCAATCAGATCAAGGACGTTTTGAACGGCCAGCACGGCACGCGCCGGGTGGAGGCTGGGGCGTTCCAAAATCTGGAAGCGTTGGTCGCGACGCGTGTCGGCCTTGATGATCGCCAAGTGGCTATCGCTTCCTTGCTGAAGGTTTGGCCGCATGCCGAAAAGGATGCACGGGCGTTCGAGGCGATGGGGCTGCTGGAGATCATCAAGACCAAACAAGGGTTGGCTCTCAGCGTTACCGACAGTCGACTTGTCACGATTTGGGGCGAAATGAGGGCCGCTGGTTACACTGACGACTTTGGCATCACGCCGGATATGCTGACTTTTTACAAGGGGCCTGCAGAAGCCGTTGCCCGTCAGGAATCTCAGATTTTTCTGTCACTGACCGAAGGCAAGATTGACGAGCAAGCCGCCGCTGCAATGTTTCAAGCGGGCATGCGGCTGATGATCGATTTCTTCAGTTTGCTACGGACCAAGGCGCTGCTGCGCTTCATCCACCTTGATCAGGAACCACCATCTGCCATCACGGCAAACGGGCCACCCAGCCAATAGGGAAAACCAGCCTGCGTGACGATGACATAGTCAGCCATCCGCCGCTCTTCGAAAGACCGGTTTGCCCAAGGTGAGACGGCTGCGACAACGGCGTCCTGATCTCTCCCTGCGGTCCGAACGGCGGAAAGTGCATCGTCGATAAATTCAGGCAGTTCATTTTTGCGACGCGCCCGATCATAATCGGTTTTACCGAGAAACAAGGTCTGGATCATGTTGCGAGGCTCGGGTCGCTGGATGAGATGCGCGAAAATTGCCATTTCGCTGCGGATAGCCCCGTCAAAACACTGGGGATAGCCGAACTCGATGCAGTCGAGGATTGCGGCAAGGGCGGGGTTATGGAAATCGCCCTTGGCACGAAACACCGCGAGGGACGGCAGCGGGCGCTTCGTCCAATT
>JBJOLA010000162.1:0-2500 GCA_046045815.1 Pseudomonadota bacterium | reverse complement strand
ACGCTCGTGGCGAACCATATTCCGCCGGGGGTTGAGGTGACGCTTCAATCCGAGAATGGGATGCTGGGCATTGGTCCCTTTCCTTTTGCGGGCGAGGAAGATGCAGACCTGATTAATGCGGGCAAGCAAACAATCTCGGAACTACCGTCCTCCTCTTATTTTGACAGCGCCGCCAGCTTCGCGATGATCCGCGGGGGGCATATTGATCTCACCGTGCTCGGCGCGATGGAGGTTGCCGAAAATGGGGATATTGCGAACTGGATGATCCCCGGCAAAATGATCAAGGGGATGGGCGGTGCGATGGACTTGGTTGCCGGCGTCAAACGGATCATCGTTCTGATGGAACATGTTGCCAAAGACGGATCACCCAAATTCATCCCGGCATGCACCTTGCCGCTGACCGGCAAGAATGTTGTTGATATGATCATCACCGATCTCGCGGTGTTCGCGCGGCCCGATCATGCGTCGCCATTCAAGCTTATCGAGGCGGCACTCGGCGTGAGTGCCGATGAGATTGCCGCCAAAACAACCGCACATTATCTGGTTTAACACTGTTAGGAGAAACAACATGTCTGCCAACCTTTCCACGATCCCCCTGAAGACCATCGACGGCAAGCCCGCCACGCTTGGTGATTTTGCGGGCAAGGTTTTGCTGGTCGTCAACGTTGCGTCCAAATGCGGCCTTACGCCGCAATACGACGGGCTCGAAGCGCTCCACGAACGGCTCGAAACGCGCGGCTTTTCTGTGCTCGGCTTTCCCGCAAATGATTTCGGCGCACAAGAGCCTGGCACCAACGAAGAAATCGCCGATTTCTGCCGCACCAATTTCTCCGTGGGCTTCCCGATGTTCGAAAAGATTGTCGTCACGGGCGACGACAAGCACCCGCTTTATGCCGCGCTGACGGAAGCTGCCCCTGCCAAAGCGGGCGATGCGGAGGGCTTTCGCGAAAAACTGCGCGGCTTTGGCATGACGCCAACGGCTGACCCCGAAGTGCTTTGGAACTTTGAGAAATTCGTGATCGGCAAAGACGGCAAGGTTGCCGCCCGATTTGCCCCGACGACGGCACCAGACGATGCTGATCTTGGCAAAGCGATTGAGGCTGCGCTCGCGGCGTGAGCTACACGCTGATCACGGCGAACCGGAATTATTCGAGCTGGAGCCTGCGCCCCTGGGTGTTGATGAAGGCGCTGGCGATTCCGTTTGCGGACCGGCTTGAACCCTTTACCGCGCCGGAGAATTATGACGCCTTCCGGTCTTTCTCCCCCACCGGGCAAGTGCCATGCCTCGTTGACGGAGGCCAGACCATCTGGGATTCGATGGGGATCACCCTCTATCTCGCCGAACGCCATGCCGCTGTCTGGCCCGCCGATGAAAATGCGCGCGCCTGGGCAATGAGCGCGGCGTCCGAAATGCACAGCGGGTTCGGCGCACTGCGGAATGATTGCACGATGAATGTCGGCGTCCGGGTCAAACCCAAGCCGATGTCAGACGCTCTCAATGCCAATGTCGCGCGGATCGCCGAGCTTTGGGAAGAAGGGCTGACCCGGTTCGGCGGGCCATTCCTTGCTGGAAATGCCTTTACAGCGGTCGACGCCTTCTACGCCCCCGTAGTCTACCGCGTCCGCACCTACGGGCTGGAGGTCGGTCCCAAGGGCAAGGATTGGGTTGACCAGATGCTTGCCCACCCCGCGATGCAGGAATGGGAAGCTGCTGCGCTTGCCGAAAGCTGGCGGGAAGCGGGTCATGAGGCGGATCTGCTAAGTTGCGGTGCAATCATAGCGGACTACCGAACGGCTTGATCCCGGCGCGCCACAAGTTTAGGCACATCGGCATGTCCAGCAGACCCCGCACCCTTTACGAAAAAATCTGGGACGCCCATGTCGTCTCCGCCCGCAGCGATGGCACGTGCCTGATCTATATTGATCGGCATCTTGTGCATGAGGTGACGAGCCCGCAGGCGTTTGAAGCATTGCGCCTGGCAGGGCGCACGGTGAGGCGGCCCGACCTGACGCTCGCCGTGCCCGATCATAATCTACCAACGACCGCGCGGCTCGACGCTGGAGGGAAGCGCATTCCCATTGCTGATCCCGAAAGTGCGGCGCAACTGGCGGCGCTGGAGGCCAATGCCCCCGCGTTCGGCATCCGATACATTGACGCATCGGATGCGGCGCAGGGCATCGTGCACGTCGTTGGGCCAGAACAGGGATTCTCACTGCCCGGCACGACGATAGTTTGCGGCGATAGCCACACCGCCTGCCACGGCGGGCTCGGCGCGCTGGCGTTCGGGATCGGTACGTCTGAGGTTGAACATGTATTGGCATCGCAAACTTTGCTGCTGACCCGGTCCAAATCAATGGAAGTCCGGGTTGAGGGCGAAGTTGGCCCCGGCGTGACCGCGAAAGATATCATCCTCCACATCACCGGCGTGATTGGTGCGGCGGGCGGCAATGGACATGTGATCGAATATACCGGTTCGGCAATCCGGGGGCTTTCGGTGGA
>JBJOLA010000130.1:0-2739 GCA_046045815.1 Pseudomonadota bacterium | reverse complement strand
CGGTCGCCTCAAATGTCTCAATGAGGCGGAGGTGCGCGGGCAAACCGTTCACGCCTTCCCGTTCAGCGATCGACAATGCGAGGGTTTGGAGGCGATTATCCTCCAATACGAGCGCCGCGACATCATCGGTCATCCGAACGAGCAGCGCATCGCGTTTAGCCATCGTGAGCGTGCGCGCAGCCACCGCAGCACCGAGGGCAATCTTGATGTTGACCTCATTATCCGAACAATCGACGCCAGCGCTGTTATCGATGAAGTCGGCATTGATTCTGCCGCCATCCAAGGCAAAAGCGATCCGAGCAGGTTGCGTAACGCCCAAGTTTGCTCCTTCACCAATCACTTTAGCACATACAAGCTCGGCGTCGACCCGGTTGGAATCGTTCGCCCGGTCTCCCGCCGCGCCGTGGCTTTCACTGGCGGCCTTGATGTAGGTGCCGATCCCTCCAAACCACAGCAGATCAACCGGCGCCTTTAGGATCGCCTGGATTAGCAACGATGGCTCCATTGACGTCGCCTCTACGCCGAGCATGATCCGAACCTGCTTCGAGAGAGGAATGGTCTTGGCGCTGCGCGGATAGACGCCACCACCCCTAGAAATCAGGCCCGCATCATAATCCGCCCAACTTGACCTTGGCAGTGCGAAAAGCCGTGCGCGCTCTGCCCAACTGAGCGCAGGGTCGGGGTCTGGATCAAGGAAAATGTGACGATGATCGAAGGCGGCGACCAACTTGATCGACTTTGAAAGTAACATCCCGTTGCCAAACACATCGCCAGACATATCGCCGCATCCAGCAATGCGCACCGGTGCGCTTTGCACATCAACCCCCATTTCGGAAAAGTGGCGCTGCACCGATATCCAGGCACCTTTGGCGGTGATGCCCATCGCCTTGTGATCATAGCCCACCGAGCCGCCGCTCGCGAACGCGTCCCCTAGCCAGAAGCCTTGTTCGAGCGCGATGGCATTTGCGACGTCGGAGAATGTGGCGGTGCCCTTGTCCGCCGCAACCACGAAGTAGGGATCGTCATCATCGAGAATCTGGACACCCGCCGGGTGGACGACGTTGCCCTCGACCAGATTATCCGTCACCGACAACAGTGCGCGGATGAAGATACGGTAGCATTCGGTTCCTTCGGCCAACCAACGCTCTCGCTCGGCCGGGTTAGGTAATGCCTTCGGATAGAATCCGCCCTTTGCGCCCGTCGGCACGATGACCGCATTCTTGACCCGCTGAGCCTTCATCAGCCCGAGTATTTCGGTGCGGTAGTCATCACGCCGATCTGACCAGCGGAGGCCACCCCGCGCGACAGGGCCTGCCCGAAGGTGGATGCCCTCGACCCGAGGTGAATAGACGAAAATTTCTCGCCACGGTTTGGGAGTGGGCATGCCGGGAACAAGCGCGCTGTCGATCTTGAGCGCGAGAGCAACTCTGCCACCAGGTGCAAAGGCATTCGTCCGTAACACCGCCAAGACGACGTCACGGTAGGCCCTCAAAATCCGATCATCATCGAGCGCCGAAACCTTTGATAGCCCGCGACCAATGGCCTTCATCAAATCCGCTTCGCTTTCACCGCCCCGCTTTGCCGGTTGATGACGGACGGTAAACAACCTCATCACAGTGCGCGTGACATCGGGGCCCCGACGCAACGCATCGACCACAGTTTGCAAGCCATAGGCTAGGCCCACTTGGCGGAGGTAGCGAAAGATTGCCCGCAAGATGCTGGCATCAAATGCAGACAATTCTAAATCCACAATCAATCTATTGAACCGGTCATTTTCCGCAACGCCCTGAATGACGGATGCAATCGCGGTTTCAATTGCGTGCGGATTCGTCAAAATTTTAGCCACGTCAATCACGGCGTCAGCCCTGAGAATATATTTTTGGATGGCACCAATGCTGCCGCCGTTCAGCATTGTCGACAGCTCACCGACCACATGGAAGCCAAAATTTTCCAAGGCAGGCACAACATCGGAAAGCGTTGTTTCACATTTGCTATAGAGCTTGAGCCGAAGCGTTGCGGCATCTTCGGCAGCATTGCGGTAGAGCCGCACTTTGCAGTCACCGTTATCCGCCACTTGGTTCAGGCACAGGATGTCAAGCGCGGCTTCGTCAGCCCCCGCACCTTCCCGGTATGCCATAGGGAAAGCCAGGGCGTAACGCAGTGCAAGCCGGGTCGCCTGTAAAGGCTCGACGTGCTGACCCAAACTCGCTTCAACCGTCGGCATCCAACCCCGCACGATGGCACTGATCCGAGTGTTGAGCCGTGCTACATCCGCTGCCTTGCCGCCGCCGCGCAGATCCAACGCGTAGCGGATCAGTGCCACGTCGCCATCGCCCAACTCTATCGTCCAGCTGAGCAACCGCGCTTTTGTCTCCGACGTCAGGAGCGCACCGATGGCCTCACGCCGTTCGGTGGTCAGTTCATCGCGCGGCAGCCAGACGAAAGCAAAACTGTGCCGCCCTAGCGCCGCTGAAACAATCTCCAACCGCGTTCGAGGCCGGTCTGCCGTCGACATCGCGGTCAGCGCAAGTGTTTCAACGTCGGTTGGCGGGATACTGATCAGCAGATCATGCGGCAAAGTTGCGAGTGCGTGGCTGAGCGCTTTGCCCGCATGACCAGTTGGGTCAAATCCGTATTTGGCTTGAAGCGTTGAAAGGCGGGCTCGCAGGATGGGGACGTCTTCCGGCGCTGCCTTTAGCGCGCTGCTCGTCCACAACCCGGCGTACAACGATAGAGCGA
>JBJOLA010000325.1:0-9606 GCA_046045815.1 Pseudomonadota bacterium | reverse complement strand
GGACAGCTATGCCCGCCGCCCCCCAACAGCTCGCCAACGCAATCCGCGCCCTATCAATGGACGCCGTTCAAGCCGCCAATAGCGGCCACCCCGGCATGCCAATGGGGATGGCCGATGTCGCGACAATATTGTTCACACAATATCTTAAGTTTGATGCGAAAACCCCAAAATGGGCGGACCGTGACCGGTTCATTTTGTCCGCAGGTCATGGATCGATGTTGATTTATTCATTGCTGCATCTCACGGGCTATGCACGGCCAACGATGGATGACATCCGTAATTTCCGTCAACTTCACAGTCCTTGTGCGGGCCACCCCGAGAATTTCGAGCTTGAAGGGATTGAGTGCACCACCGGTCCACTCGGCCAAGGACTCGCGATGGCGGTGGGCTTCGCGTTGGCGGAGCGCCATTTGAACGCCGTGTTCAGCGATGATTTGGTGGATCATCACACGTGGGTGATCGCGGGTGACGGTTGTTTGATGGAGGGTATCAATCACGAAGCCATCGGTTTGGCGGGGCATTTGGGCTTAGGTCGCCTTAATGTTTTGTGGGATGATAACCGTATAACTATTGATGGTAAAACGGATTTATCGACTAGTGAGGATATCCCGGCGCGTTTCCGGGCAACCGGTTGGCACACTGAATCTTGTGACGGGCATGATTTTGCAGACATTGCACGCGCTATCGAGGCCGCAAAGGCTGACAGCAGGCCGTCGCTGATCGCTTGCCGCACGATCATTGGCAAAGGTGCCCCCAACAAGCAGGGTACGTCAGCAACCCACGGCTCTGCGCTCGGTGCAGACGAAGTGGCAGCCGCGCGCGCGGAGTTGGGATGGACAGCCGCTCCGTTTGATGTGCCCGGCGATATTCGCGAAATATGGCTGAAAGCGGGTGAGCGGGGCGCCTCTGCTCGGGTTGCTTGGGAGGCGCGTTTGGCTGCCAATGCTCAGGCTGCGGAGTTCACGCGTCGGATGGACGGTAGGCTGCCCGAAGGTTTCTCGATCGGCGACTATCTTGCTGAGCTTGCTGCGAAACCGCCCAAGGTCGCTTCCCGCAAATCAAGTGAGATGGCGCTCGAGGCGCTGACCGTGGCGCTACCGGAGATGATCGGCGGATCGGCTGATCTAACGGGCTCGAACAATACTAAGACTAAGGCAACTAACCCACTGACAAAGAATGATTATTCCGGTCGTTACCTCTACTATGGAATCCGAGAATTCGGTATGTCAGCGGCGATGAACGGTATGGCGCTGCACGGGGGCGTCATTCCCTACGGCGGGACTTTTCTGGTGTTCAGCGACTATTGCCGGGCGGCAATCCGTCTTTCCGCAATCCAAGAAACCCGCGCAATTTACGTGATGACCCATGATAGCATCGGCCTTGGCGAGGATGGACCGACCCACCAGCCTATTGAGCATGTGATGAGCCTGCGCATGATGCCTAACTTGCACGTTTACCGTCCGGCGGATGCGATTGAGACAGCGGAATGCTGGGAGTTGGCGGTTAAGAATGCTGGCGGCCCTTCTCTCCTCGCGCTTTCGCGCCAAAACTTGCTGCCGGTGCGCGGCGACGTGCGTGAGAACCTGTCGGCCAAGGGGGGATACCGGTTGCTGGCTGCTACGGCCGCCCGCAAGGTCGTGCTGCTTTCCACCGGGTCTGAAGTTGAGATTGCCATTGGCGTTGCTGCCGCGCTTGAAGCCAAAGGTATCGGCGCTGACGTGATTTCGATGCCCTGCTGGGATCGATTTGACGCGCAAGACCCGAGTTACCGTGCGGATATCCTACCCAAAGATGCGCTGATCGTCTCAATCGAGGCGGGCGTCACGATGGGCTGGGAACGTTATACGGGGACCGACGGGATCAACATCGGGATCAATAGCTTTGGCGCGTCGGCCCCGATCGAGGCGCTCTATCCGCACTTTGGCCTAACGGTTGAAGCGATCGTGCCGAAAATAGAAGCAAAATTATAGACTTAAACGGGAGTATGAAGACGATGACTAAAGTTGCCATCAACGGTTTTGGGCGCATCGGCCGCCTTGTTGCGCGCGCAATCCTCGAACGGCCTGATTGCGGCCTTGAGCTTGTCGCGATCAACGATCTCGCCGATGCGAAGTCTAACGCACTGCTGTTCAAGCGCGATAGCGTCCACGGTGCGTTCCCCGGAACGGTTGAAGCCGATGGCACTGACATCATCGTGAACGGCAAGCGGATCAAGGTGACAGCGGAGCGCGATCCAGCCAATCTGCCACACGCTGCGAACAATATTGATATCGCTCTCGAGTGTACCGGGTTCTTCACCGATGCAGAGTCTGCGGGCAAGCATCTGAGTGCAGGCGCAAAACGCGTCCTTATCTCGGCACCCGCGAAAGGTGTTGATCTGACGGTGGTGTTCGGCGTCAATGACGACAAACTGACCGCCGATCACAAGATTGTTTCGAACGCGAGCTGCACTACCAACTGTCTCGCTCCCGTTGCGAAAGTGTTGCATGAAGCGGTGGGCATCGAGCGCGGTTTCATGACCACGATCCACGCCTATACCAATGATCAGAAAATCCTCGATCAGATTCATCCGGATATGCGCCGAGCACGCGCAGCGGGCATGTCGATGATTCCGACGACGACCGGCGCTGCTCGCGCCGTAGCCGAAGTGCTTCCGGAACTTAAAGGAAAACTGGATGGATCGGCGATCCGGGTGCCAACGCCGAACGTCTCACTGGTTGATCTTACGTTCACGCCGAGCCGCGATACAACGCTTGAAGAAATCAACGGCGCATTGAAGGCCGCATCGCAAGGGGCACTTAAGGGCATTCTCGACTATAGCGATGAACCCCTTGTTTCGATTGACTATAATCATTGCGCGGCAAGCTCGACCGTTGATAGCCTCGAGACGACTGTCATGGAGGGAAAGCTGGTCCGCGTCGTCAGCTGGTATGACAATGAATGGGGCTTCTCGAACCGGATGGTCGATACAGCTGGCGCAATTGCGAAACTGATCTGATGGCGTTTCGCACTCTCGATGATATGGGAGACATCGCGGGCAAGATCGTGCTTGTGCGTGAGGATCTTAATGTTCCCATGGCAGACGGCAAAGTCACCGACGACACCCGATTGCGTGCGACGGTTGAGACATTGAGCGAGCTCTCGGATCGCGGCGCCAAGGTTTTGGTTCTCGCACATTTTGGCCGACCCAAGGGTAAGCCAGATCCCGCGATGTCGTTGAAGCAGGTCGTGCCAGCTCTTGCGAAGGCCCTGGGTCGCGACGTGCAATTCCTCGACACTTGTGCTGGGCAAATTGCAGCTGTGGCGGTTCGGCAGTTCGCCAATGGCACCATCTGTGTCCTTGAAAATACACGGTTTCATGAGGGCGAGGAAACGAATGACCCCGCGCTCGTGGAGCAGATCGCCAAGCTCGGTGATCTTTATGTGAATGATGCCTTCTCTGCGGCGCACCGTGCTCACGCCTCTACAGAGGGCCTAGCGCACGCTCTGCCCGCTTTTGCCGGTCGGGCTATGCAAAAGGAGCTGGAGGCGCTCCAGAAGGCTCTGGGGACCCCTGAGAAGCCGGTTGCGGCTGTGGTGGGAGGTGCGAAGGTCTCCAGCAAGCTTGACGTGCTCACGCACCTTGTCACCCGGGTTGATCATCTGATCATCGGCGGGGGGATGGCGAACACTTTCCTCGCGGCGCGCGGTGTGGATGTCGGCACGTCGCTGTGCGAACACGAACTTGCGGAAACCGCCAATGGGATCCTCGACGCGGCAGATAAGGCTGGTTGCACTGTTCACCTGCCGTATGACGTTGTTGTGGCTAAGGAATTCCGGGCTAATCCGCCGGTGCGGACGGTGAATGTGCACGAGGTCGCGTCGGATGAAATGATCCTCGATGTCGGGCCTGCTGCGGTGGAAGCCCTGGCCGATGTGCTCAAAAACTGCCGGACTTTGGTTTGGAATGGGCCGCTGGGCGCATTTGAGACCCCGCCGTTTGATAGTGCAACGGTCGCATTGGCGCGCACGGCCGCGGCGCTTACCCGCGAGGGATCGCTCGTTTCCGTGGCGGGCGGGGGAGATACCGTCGCCGCGCTTAATCATGCGGGGGTGGCTGGAGATTTCACCTTCGTCTCGACGGCGGGGGGAGCCTTCCTCGAATGGATGGAGGGCAGGGAGTTGCCGGGTGTGGCGGTACTGACCGTGACATGATGAATTTCGGAAGCCCGGCAGGAAACTGCCGGGTTTCTTTTTGAACAATCGATTGCGCAATTTGTTTAGAACTTGGGAAATGTAAGGAAAAACAATGTCATACACAGAAATGCTGGCCAAAATCTCAGGCGGCGAAGGCTTCATCGCGGCGCTAGATCAAAGCGGTGGATCAACGCCAAAGGCACTGCTCGGCTACGGTATCGAGGAAAACACCTATTCAGGCGATGACGAAATGTTTGCCCAAATCCACGCGATGCGCGTCCGGATCATCACGTCGCCCAGCTTCACTGGCAAAAAAGTGCTCGGTGCCATCCTGTTTGAAAAGACCATGGACGGACAAGCGAATGGCAAGTCTGTGCCGGAAGCACTTTGGGATCGCGGCGTTGTGCCCTTTATCAAGATCGACAAGGGCTTGGAGGACGAAGCCGAAGGCGTTCAGATGATGAAACCGATGCCTGAACTTGATGCGCTGCTCGCCCGGGCAAAGGCATTGGGCGTGTTTGGCACCAAAGAGCGTTCGGTCATCAACCTCGCAAATCGACAAGGTATCGCAGCCATTGTGGCGCAGCAGATTGCGCTGAGCCAGCAGGTGATCGCCGGGGGGCTGATCCCGATGCTGGAACCTGAGGTCAATATCAAAAGCCCGGAGCGGGCCGACGCGGACGCCATCCTGCTTGATGAGATGTCCAAACAACTGAGCGTGATGCCTGGCGACGCCAAGGTGATGCTGAAACTCAGCCTGCCTGTGAAGCCAGGTCACTTCGATGCGTTGGTCGATCATCCGCGCGTCCTGCGGGTCGTTGCTCTCTCTGGAGGATATAAACGCAAAGAGGCCTGCATCGAGCTTTCGAAGAATCGTGGGATCATCGCCAGCTTTTCCCGCGCGCTGCTTGAAGACCTACGTTACCAAATGAGCGACAGTGAGTTTGATGCATCGCTGGGGAGCGCAATTGAAGAAATCTACGCGGCGTCGACGCGCAAGGTCTGAGTCGGGTCGACCAGAGTTAGTGAAAACTATCCTATTTGGGAAACTCCTATGTCGAATAGTTTTGTAGTGTTCGGCGAGTCAGCCGCTCGGGAAGTTGAGCGCGGTCATGGTCGTTACCAGTGCGCTCAATTCTACATTTCAGCGCGCCTTCTTGCTTGCAAGGCGGATCGGCTTATAAGCAGATGATGGACATGATCGACGAAAACGCACTTGATCCGGGCTTTGCGAATCGCTTTGGCAATGAGCGCAGACCTATGTGCCAGCTATACCTGATTTCGCCACCGTCGATTGATGTTGGCTTTGCGGATCAACTCAAAGCCGCGCTGGAGGCAGGTCCGGTCGCGGCTTTTCAGCTTCGGCTCAAAGGAGTTGACGAACATGCGATCGCAAAGTTCGCGGAGCCGCTACAGAAAGTTTGTGCCGATCTGGATGTTTCATTCATTGTAAACGACAGTATCGCACTCGCAAAGCGGTTGGGGGCAGACGGCGTGCACCTCGGTCAGGATGACGGCGATGCTCGAGATGCGCGGCAGATTTTGGGGAAAGATGCGCAAATTGGGGTCACATGCCACAACAGCCGACATTTGGCGATGGAGGCGGGTGAACATGGCGCTGACTATGTCGCATTTGGTGCTTTTTACCCTAGCGGAACAAAGATAACGGAATATATTGCCGATACGACAATATTGGGATGGTGGACCACGTTGTTTGGAGCACCCTGCGTCGCAATTGGCGGGATCAATGTAACGAACGTGGCTCCGTTGATTGCGGCAGGCGCGGATTTCGTCGCTGTGTCGGGCGCAGTGTGGAACGCAGCCGACGGTCCCGCCGCAGCGGTGAAAGCATTTACGCCGCTTTTATCGGTGCCGCGATGATGTGTTCCATTGCCGTACCGTGCCAATCTTCGGCATAGAGGCGGGCAAACAATGCGGCGTCGATAGAAGCATCGCGGGGCAGCGCCAGATCGCCCTTCGTATAGCCAAAGCAGCCGGAAGCCGGGGCCAGCCCTAACCGAGCATGCTCGCCAACGGGTCGATTCAGTTCAAGGATCATGTCGCTCTGTCCTGAGTTTCGTTATGTTGTCAACAAATTGCGCGCATTTCGCCCGCCAGTATTGCACAGATCGGCCATCATTGAAGAAATGCGTCGCGCTTGCCCATTTAGTTGCAGCAGGTTAGGGGGCGCGCAAGCTTTTCCATCAAATCGGGTGCCTATAATGAAAATCAACGCCGTCGAAATTCGTCCCGGCAATATTCTCGAATATGAAGGTGGCATCTGGCGCGCGGTCAAGATTCAGCACACCCAGCCCGGCAAGGGCGGCGCCTACATGCAGGTGGAGATGAAGAACCTGATTGATGGACGCAAGAATAATGTCCGCTTTCGTTCTGCCGAAACCCTCGAAAAAGTGCGGCTTGAAACAACGGATTTCCAGTTTCTGTTTGCCGAGGGCGATACGCTGACCTTTATGGACAAGGCGACTTACGAGCAGACAACGCTAGATGCTGGTATCCTCGGCGATGCGGCTGCATTCCTGCAGGATGGTATGGATGTCGTGATGGAGCTCTGGGAAGAGCGCCCTATTTCGGTGCAACTTCCCGATACGATTGAGGCGATGATCATTGAGGCTGACGCAGTAGTAAAGGGCCAAACCGCTTCCTCATCTTACAAGCCAGCCATTCTCGAAAATGGTGTTCGTATCATGGTGCCGCCGCATATTGGCGCGGGTACGCGGATTGTGGTCGACGTTTATGCGCAGGAATATGTGAAGCGGGCGGACTAAGCGACATGGTATCCCACTCAGGCCTTATGACGATCATGGACCGCGCCGCGCGCAAAGCCGGTGCGAAATTACGTCGCGATTTCAACGAGGTTCAGCATTTGCAAGTCAGCCGCAAAGGGCCGGCGGATTTCGTTTCCAAGGCGGATCAACAATCCGAGCGCACCCTCTACGACGAGCTGCTTCACGCGCGGCCCGATTGGGGCTTTCTGCTGGAAGAAGGTGGGGAAATTGCTGGTGATCCAAATAAACCGCGCTGGATCGTTGACCCGCTGGACGGCACCAGCAATTTTTTGCACGGCATTCCCCATTTCGCGATTTCGATCGGTGTTGAGGAAAAGCTGGCGAATGGCAAAACCGAAATCACGACGGCATTGGTTTATCAACCGCTGACAGATGAGAGCTTTTGGGCGGAAAAGGGCCGGGGAGCTTGGCTTACGGATCAACGGCTCCGCGTATCAGGTCGCCGGGATATGTCAGAGGCACTGATTGCCACCGGCATTCCGTTCATGGGCCACGGCAACTTTGCGCAGTGGAGCCGGATATTTGGCGCCGTCGCTCCCGAAGTGGCCGGGATACGGCGATTTGGTGCGGCGTCGCTTGATCTCGCTTGGGTCGCGGCGGGGCGCTTTGACGGATATTGGGAAGCAGACTTGCAGCCTTGGGATGTGGCGGCGGGGATGCTCCTTGTTCGCGAGGCCGGGGGGTTTGTCACCGATTTCCGGGGCGGTGATCGCGCGATGGAGCGCAGCGAGTTTCTCGCAGGCAACGACGCGATCCACTCAAAACTGCATAAGCTGGTGGCGGGAGCCCTCCGCTAGCAGAGCTCCCGCGCACCCACCCCCGCAAACACTATTGAGGCGCGAGCAATTCGCTACCAGCGGCGTCTGTCCGCCGCACCAAGCCGAATCCGTCAATCACGAAATAGCCGCTCAGACTTTTTTTCAAGTGATCTGTGTCACAGCACAAATATGCCCCATTGTGCGCCTTGCGATATGAGTGAGGCTCGCCTAAAGCCCGCTCGAATCTTGGGCTTTCTTGCCCAATCAGGGAGTCGCAATTCTCATGGCATCAACTGCCGCTGGCTATCTGCCCATATTGCTGTTCATTGGCATCGCCTTAGTGCTGTCGAGCGTATTTGTTTTTGGCCCGATGGCGATTTCGCGGCTGACGGGCACGCATCAGCCCACACCTGAAAAGCTTAGCGAATATGAATGCGGTTTTCCGGCGTTTGAAGGCAGCCGCGCGCAGTTTGATGTGCGTTTCTATTTGGTCGCGATCCTGTTTATCATTTTTGATCTGGAGGCTGCGTTCCTGTTTCCCTGGGCCGTGTCCTTGCGCGAAACCGGCTGGGCGGGCTGGGGCGCGATGATGATCTTCCTGTTCGAACTGTTTCTCGGCCTTGTCTATGCATGGAAGAAGGGAGCGCTCGAATGGGAGTGAAACCTGCCATTGCCCCGACAGAAGTCCTGCCGGATGGCAACTTTTTCAACGGCCTGAACGATGAACTGTCGAACAAGGGCGTCGTCATGTCCTCCACGGAGGAGCTACTCCAATGGGCACGGACCGGGTCGCTCTGGCCGCTGACCTTTGGCTTGGCCTGCTGCGGGGTAGAGATGATCCACGGCTATATGCCGCGTTATGATTTTGAGCGCTTCGGGATTGCGCCGCGCGCCAGCCCGCGCCAGTCCGATGTGATGATCGTCGCTGGAACGCTGTGCAACAAGATGGCTCCGGCGCTGCGCAAGCTTTATGATCAGATGTCGAACCCGAAATACGTGATCTCGATGGGATCATGCGCGAATGGCGGGGGCTATTATCATTATAGCTACAGCGTCGTGCGCGGGTGTGACCGGATCGTGCCGGTTGACATTTACGTGCCTGGCTGCCCGCCGACGGCTGAGGCTTTGCTCTACGGGATCATGCAGCTCCAAAGAAAAATTCGTCGTGTCGGGACGGTGGAACGGTGATGAATGTCTTTTCTTCTCCGCGTCTCCGCGCCTCTGCGCGATTTGACTTTTTGTTCGCGCGGAGGCGCGGAGGCGCGGAGGTTTTGTGCCTTGGGGGTGCAGTGTGAGTCACTCCGCTCCAAAGTTTAGCTCCAACAAGGGCATCGCTGCTGCCATCAGGAAGGCGCTCGGCAAGGATATTCTTTCCATCGCCGAAGCGAATGGGGAAATCGCCGTCACGGTGAAACGTGACAAGCTGCTCGGTGTGATGATGCAATTGCGCGATACGCTCGACTATCAGCAACTCATGGAGATGGCGGGCGTCGATTGGCCCGACCGTGATCCGCGCTTTGAGGTGGTGTATTGCCTGTTGAGCCTCACAAAGAACCACCGTATACGCGTGCATGTTGCCGCTAATGAAGATACGCCGGTGCCGAGTATCACGGGCATCTGGCCGGTTGCGGGATGGCTGGAGCGCGAAGTGTTTGATATGTACGGCGTGCTGTTTGAGGGCAACACCGATCTGCGGCGTATCCTGACTGACTACGGCTTCACCGGCCATCCCCAGCGCAAGGATTTCCCGCTCTCGGGCTATCAGGAGTTACGCTATTCCGAGGAAGAAAAGCGCGTGAAATATGAGCCGGTGCAGCTGGCGCAGGATTTCCGGAGCTTTGATTTCATGTCACCTTGGGAGGGTG
>JBJOLA010000077.1:0-8402 GCA_046045815.1 Pseudomonadota bacterium | reverse complement strand
GAGAAGCTCCCCCTCGACACCGCGATTGCGACGTTGGCGGAGGTTGTGGCCGTCACTGATCTGCCGGTCAGCATTGATATGGAGGCGGGCTACGGGGCGGCTGCGGCAGAAGTCGGCGCGTCCGTCCAGCGCGCGGTGGACGCTGGTGCCATTGGTATCAACATTGAGGACAAGGACCCCGTCACTCGTGCACTGTTTTCGGTGAACGACGCCAGCGCCCGGATTGCGGCGGCGGCGGCAACCGGCGTGTTCGTCAACGCCCGGGCGGACCTGTTCATTCTGACCGCGCCTGCCGAACATGGTGCAGCGTTGGTTGATACACTCATTGAGCGGGCAAAGGCCTATGCTGACGCTGGCGCACGCAGCCTATTTGCACCCTTCTTGCAAGACGCGAAGCTCATCGAACGGCTGTGCGCAGGGTCTCCACTCCCCGTGAACATCCTGATGCGTCCCGGTTGCCCCGATCATCAGGCGCTGGCTGGCCTCGGCGTGGCGCGGATCAGCCACGGCCACGGCCCGTGGGCAGCGGCGATGGATTGGCTGACAGGCCAAGCACGCACCGCGCTCGAATCGGTGGACAAGTAGGTCTGCGCGTGCTGAATTGGGCGCAAATCACTCAGGAGAATTTTCATGAAAGTCGCCATCCCCGCAGGAAGTCCGCAAACGCTTGGTGAAGCCTTCAATCATATCTACACGATCGAAAAGCCGACGATCAATGACCTCAAGGTGATGGTGCTGGTCGAAGCGGCGGGGCTGACGCTCTATGAGCAAACCGCAATGGGCACCGATAACACACAAGTGCAGGACCTGCTCAACCACAATGGCCGCGAAGAAATGGCGCATGCGCACCGCGTGTCAAAAGCGATCAAGGCATTGACTGGCGAAGATTTCCCACCCCCGGTCGCCGCCGATAATCCGTATCTTACCGGCACGATCCCAAGCACCACCCTCACGCCAGAAGGCCTCACCAAAACCGCCGAGGCAGAATTTGGCGGCGATGCGCTTTATGCGCGCTGGGCCGATGCGATTGGTAATGAAGATGCCGCTGCCCTTTTCCGCCAGAACGGCAAGGAAGAGAGCGATCACGGCAACCGGTTACTGGAAGCGGCGGCGCTGCTCGCGGCCTAATCCTGATTGAAGCCATGTTCATAGCTGCGGCGCCATTGGATGCGCTGCGGCGTCGCGTCGTCGCGGTCAAAATAAGTGAAAGCATCGCGATTGACGCCCTCCTGCGACAGACGGCGGAGCCATAGCTGCTTGGGATGGAATTCCAGCGCGAGCCGCCAATCCTTGCCAGCGTCAACCCCCTCGATAACGAGCGTCGTCAGCGCGCCCCGCTCTGCGAGCCACGCCCGGTTTGCTCCCTTCATGTCGGCATAGGCCACTTCAGGCAATAACAGCGCATGGCCATCCTGGCTGACCGCAATATGGGTCAATCGCGCATCGGTTTTGGCGCTGTCGATCTGGGCGCTCACCGCTTTTTTGCCGTCTGTGGTGCCGCTTAACGCGAGCGCTTTGCCCGGCACGATCGCCGCGACGGGCGTTAGGGCATCCCGCAATAAATTGGGGGAGCGCGGCGTCGCGGCGACGCAGGCGAAGGCAATCAGTATCAAGTGGCGTTTCATGTCGATCTCCTAATGGGTGCCAAGACCGGTAGCAGCTTATGGGTAAATCAGACCTTTCCCGGGGCAGAGGGATTGATCGGTTTCGGATCAAAGTTATGCAAAACGGCCACGGCGTTAATTGGGCCGCCTCACAGCCCCGTACAGCAACGCAAAGAAGATTTGGCTACTGGACCTGCCAAGGCCGTTCCAACACCCCGTCACGGCCATCCTGGAGCATTTTACGGGGTATCTAGAACCATATAGGCACTTCAACTTTGACGAGCGGGCTCGCGATCACACAAAGCTATACGGATCAACGTCCACATTCACCCGCACGCTGCGGTGCCACTCGAGCGCGCCGAGCCAGTCGCGAATGACATCCTGCACATCAAGCGCGCGGCGCGCGTGCACCAGCAGGCGCATTCGGTGGCGGCCCCGGAGCATCGCCAGCGGGGCGGGAGCAGGGCCGTAAACGTGCATACCATCAACAGTCGGCGCGCTTTTGCCGATCAGCGCCGCAACGCTCTGGACGGCTTTCAAATCCTCTGATGAGATGATGATCCCGGCGAAGCGGCCAAACGGCGGTGCGCCCGCTTCGCGCCGGGCCTCGGTTTCAGCGGCATAGAAACTTTCCGCGTCCCCGCTCACCAGCGCGCGGATCACCGGCGCGTCGGGTTCATGGGTTTGCACGAAAACACGGCCCGGTTTGCTTGCCCGCCCTGCCCGCCCCGCCACTTGGGCAATCTGCTGGAAGCTTCGTTCTGCCGCACGGAGATCGCCACCTTGCAAGCCGAGATCAGCATCCACCACACCAACAAGCGTGAGGTTGGGGAAATGATAGCCCTTGGTCACCAGCTGTGTGCCGATCACGATGTCGATATCGCCTGCTTCCATCCGCCCGACAAACTCGGCGGCCTTGGCGGGGGACCAGAGCGTATCCGACGTGATCACTGCCCGCCGCGCTTCGGGGAAGAGCAGTGCCACTTCATCCGCGATCCGCTCCACGCCTGGCCCACACGCCACCAGCGCATCCTCCTCATGACACTCAGGGCAGGCCCGGGGCGGTGGCTCTGTATGGCCGCAGTGATGGCATTCAAGGCGCTGGATCAACCGGTGCTCCACCATCCAAGCCGTGCAATTGGGGCACTGGAACCGGTGGCCACAGTGGCGACACAGAGTGAGCGGCGCAAACCCACGACGGTTGAGGAACAGCAGGCTTTGTTCACCGCGTTCCAATACCTCAGCCATTGCCGCAACTAAGGTGGGGGCGAGCCAGCGCCCGCGTTCGGGCGGGTCCTGCGTCAGATTGATCGCGGCGATTGCGGGCAGTTGCGCCGCGCCGTAACGCCCGGGCAGTTTGAGTTCGGCATAACGGCCCTGCGCCACCTGCTGGCGGGTTTCGATGGCGGGCGTCGCTGTGGCCAGGATGACGGGCACGCCCTCAAACCGCGCGCGCATCACCGCCACATCGCGCGCATGATAACCAACGCCCTCTTCCTGCTTGAAACTGGTTTCATGGGCTTCATCCACGATGATCAAGCCGAGGTTGTGGTAGGGCAGGAACAGAGCGGAGCGCGCGCCCACCGTCACCAGCGCCTCGCCAGTGGCAATCGCGCGCCACGCGCGGCGGCGCTGAGATTGGCGCAGATCCGAATGCCACGCCACCGGCGCGTGGCCAAAGCGCGCTTCGAAGCGCCGCAGGAAAGGCTCCGTCAGGGCGATCTCAGGAAGGAGGACCAGAGTTTGCCGTCCTTCCCGCAACGCCTGGGCTATCGCCTCAAAATAGACCTCGGTTTTGCCCGATCCCGTCACCCCGTCGAGCAACACCGGCGCAAATTTTCGCGCGGTGACGGAAGCCACCAAATTCTCAGCGGCGGCGGATTGTTCGGCTGAAAGCAGCGGCGTCGCAAAATCGGGTTCAGGCGGGACGAACGGCGTATCCAGCTTGACCTCAACACCTTCGAGCACGCCGATTTTCACCAGCCCCCGGACAACCGCCTCAGACACGTCGGCAATGGTGGCAAGTTCGCGGATCAGGCCTTGCCGCTCCCCGATTCGCTCGACAGCCTGCGCGCGCTGGATGGTGAGCTTGGCTGGCCGGACGTCAGTCAATCTATATTCAACGACAGTTGGTCCACCATCGAGGGCGGAGGCGGTGGAAAGCACCATCCGCAACACCGCAGCGGGAGGGGAGAGATAATAGTTCGCCGTCCATTCAACCAACCGCCGCAGCGCAGCGCCAATCGGGGGAACGTCATAGACCGACAGCAGATTGCGCAGCCGGTTATCGCCGACCTCCCCTGCGGAGGGCATCGTCTGCTCCTCCCAAACGACGCCAATCATCTGGCGCGGGCCGAGCGGCGCGAGAACAATGCTCCCCGGAGAAACGATCATACCGTGCGGCACCCGGTAATCGAGCGGCCCAAGCGCGGGGTTAAGCAAAAGAACGCGGGCACGAGTCATGACGTTCCCCTAACGCCTGTTGTCTTTCTCGCCAAAGCATGAATAAATGTCTCCGTTCAATAACCGGGCCAAAAAAGCTGGCCGCGTAAAACAGGAGAGTCGCCATGCTGATATCACGTCGTTCGCTGATTGCTTCCACCGCCGTCTTGCCAGTCCTCACCTTGCCGGGATGTGCCGGGGGCATTGGCGGGTTCAATTTGGTCGAGGTGATCCGCCGCTTGCTCTCACTCTCCTCACAGCGTGCCTTTGCCTCGCTAATGAGTGAGAATGGCTTCCTCAGCAGCCAAGTTGCCAGGATCAGCCTGCCCGCGCAATTTGGTGGTCAGGCCGCCAGCGGTATCGTCGGCACCTTGCTCAATTCCGGCCTGGTGCGAGACCGGCTGACCCGGACCGTCAACCGCGCAGCCGAAAAAGGTGCGGCGGCTGCGGCCCCTGTGGTTGCCGATGCGATCCTCAAGGTCGGCATCCCCAATGCGGCGGCGATCATCGCGGGCGGCGGCAGCGGTGCCACTGATTTACTCAAGTCAGCAATGGGCAATGCGTTGCTCTCCGCGATGGTGCCGGGGATTGAAGGCGGGCTGAAGCTATTTGACAATGGCGTGATCAACGAAGCGCTCCGCTCCGTCAGCGGGATCGACTTTGCGGGTCTGCGTAGCGACGTGACCCAAAAAGCGAGCGACTCAATCTACCGCGCCATCGCCAGCGAAGAAGTCGCGATCCGCGCCAACCCGGCGTCCACCAATGATCCGCTGCTGATGGGGGTATTCGGGATCGTCAAATGATCCGCTTCTTGCAGGTGATGGTGCACCTTTCGCGCCAACCTGGATGCTAGTATAATTGAACTGAATTTCAGGAGATCGAAACCCACGTCATCCCGGCGGAGGCCGGGACCCAGTCCCTTCGCAAACGACGCGGCGCAGCCCTGCAAACATCGGGCCCGTCTGGGTCCCGGCCTCCGCCGGGATGACGAGTAATGCAACGAACTTCTGAACCACCCAATTAACCACTGAAATCTGGTTCGCATTTCCGGTTACTCCTGTTAACAGGCCGCTGATCCGAACCCGCAGCCAGAAAGCCCGCACATGAAGTTCTTCGTCGATACCGCAGATACCAAAGACATTGCCGAACTCGCCGCGACGGGTTTGCTCGACGGTGTCACCACCAACCCATCGTTGATCCATAAAGCGGGACGTGATTTTCTGGAGGTGGTGAAGGAGATTTGCGGGATTGTTGAGGGACCGGTTTCCGCCGAAGTCATCGCGCTTGATCATCCGACGATGATGAAAGAGGCCGATATTCTGCGCAAAATCGCGACCAATGTTTGCGTCAAAGTGCCGCTCACGATTGACGGTCTCAAAACCTGCAAGGCGCTGACGAGCGAAGGCACGATGGTCAACGTGACCTTGTGCTTCTCCGCCAATCAGGCGCTGTTGGCGGCAAAAGCGGGTGCGACGTTTGTCTCGCCGTTCGTTGGCCGTCACGACGATAACGGTTTTGACGGCATGGCCCTCATTTCTGACATCCGCCTGATCTATGACAATTATGATTTCATGACCGAGATCCTTGTCGCCAGCGTGCGCCATCCGATCCACGTGCTCGAATCGGCCCGGATCGGCGCCGACGTGATGACCGCGCCGGCTGCTGTGATCAAATCGCTATTCAACCATGCGCTGACCGACAAGGGCATCGCCGGGTTCCTTGCGGATTGGGAAAAGACAGGGCAGAAGATCGGGTGACGCACGCGGCGCTGGTTAGCGCCTGGGGCGATCACCTTCGCCACAACCGGCGGCGTTCCCTGCACACGGTCCGCGCCTATGTCGCCACGGCGGAGCGACTGATGGCGTTCCTCCAAATCCATCAGGGCGGCCCGCCAGAACTTGCCAAAGTTGAAGCGTCGGACCTCCGGGCCTTTCTCGCTCATCGGCGGCTAGACGGGATCGGCAACACCAGCGCTGCGCGGGAATTGTCGGCAGTGCGTGGCTTCCTGACCTTTGCTGGCGGAGAAGGCGCAATGCCCCGCATGAAGGGTCCGCGCGTCAAAAAGGGATTGCCGCGCCCAATCTCCCCGGATGATGCCGTGTCGCTCGCCGAAGATGTTTCAGAACAAGCGCACGAGCCGTGGATCGCCGCGCGCGATTGGGCAGTGCTGTTGCTACTCTACGGCGCGGGTCTCCGCATCAGCGAGGCTTTGGGTTTGACGGGCGTCATCCTCCCACTGGGCGCAACAATCAGCGTGACCGGCAAACGCGACAAGACCAGGATCGTGCCATTGCTGCCGCCGGTCAAACAAGCCGTGGAGGCTTATGTCGCGCTCTGCCCGTTTGGCACATCCAAAGCTGAGCCGATCTTCAGGGGCGCACGCGGCGGTCCGCTCAATCCTGCGATCATCCGCAGGTCAGTCCGTGCGGCGCGGGCGCGGCTCGGGCTGGGCGAACGGACGACACCCCATGCGCTTCGCCATAGCTTCGCGACGCACTTGCTGGCAGGCGGGGCGGACTTGCGGAGCCTACAGGAACTGCTTGGCCATGCCAGCCTTTCGTCCACCCAGATCTACACGTCGGTGGATGCCGCCTATTTGCTCGACGTTTACCGGAACGCCCATCCTCGCGCATAGACCCCGCTTATTTCGACAAGCCGACTCGTTTCGCATAACATGACGCTATGACTGATTCTCTGCCCCCCATGACCGACCCGCTCGCCGCATATCAACATGCTCTGGATGCGTGGGGACAGGTTCTCGGGCCGCTTGCCAAAGCCGGACGGGGTAAGCTCGACCCCAAGGATCGACGCTTTTCAGGGGAAGCATGGGAGCATCCCGTGTTTGATCTGATGCGGCAGGGATATTCGGTGATGTCCGATTATTTACTCGGCGCGGCGGATCAGCTTGAAAATGTAGGGCCGGAGGAGAAAGCCAAGCTCGGCTTTGCGCTGCGCACACTCGTCGAGGCGATGAGTCCGGCCAATTCGCCCTTCACCAACCCGGTTGCGCTCGGCAAGGCCGTCGAGACCAAAGGTGCTAGCCTGATGGCGGGCATGCAGCATCTGATGGCGGACCTTCAGCGCGGCCAGCTGACGCACACCGATCCGGGTGCCTTCCGGCTGGGGGAGAATATCGCGGCGACGCCGGGTAAGGTCGTGCACCAGACGCCGCTCTATCAGCTTGTCCAATATACGCCTGCCACGCCGGACGTGCTGAAAACGCCGCTGCTGATTTTCCCGCCGTGGATCAACCGTTTCTACATCCTCGATCTGACGGCTGAAAAAAGTTTCATCAAATGGTGCGTTGATAACGGGATCACCGTGTTCGTCGTCTCCTGGAAATCCGCCGACGCAAGCCTTAAGGATGTGGTTTGGGATGATTATATCGCTGCGCAAATCGAGGCGATTGATCTCGTCCGCGATGTGCTGGATGTGAAGAGCGTCCATACGATCGGTTACTGCGTCGCAGGGACCACACTGGCGGCCACGCTCGCGGTTCTCGCCGAGCAGGGCCGGGCCGATATCGTCAAGAGCGCAACTTTCTTCACCGCGCAGGTCGATTTCACCCAGGCAGGGGAATTGCTCAGCTTCATTGATGATGATCAGATCAAGATGGTCGAATCAATCGCGAAGGACGGGGTCATCGACGGTCGCTTCCTCGCGCTCACCTTCAATCTTTTGCGCGGCAAGGATCTGATCTGGAGCACGGTGGTTTCCAATTATCTGCTTGGCAATGATTATCCGACCTTTGATCTTCTCCATTGGAACGGCGACGTCACCAATCTGCCCGCCAAATGGCACAAAGAATATCTCTGCGATCTGTACCGCGACAACAAGCTGGTGCAGCCTGGCATGCTCTCCGCGCTGGGCGTGCCGATTGATCTGACGAAGGTGAAAACACCCGCTTATATTCAAGCTGGCCGGGAAGATCATATCGCCCCAGCGGCAAGCGTGTGGAAAATAAAAGATCATTTTTCCGGGCCGATCAAGTTCCTGCTTGCCGGATCAGGCCATATTGCGGGCGTGGTCAATCCACCCTCGGCACAAAAATATGGTTATTGGACGAATGCAGGCGCCAGTGATTCGCTCGAGTCGTTTATCGCCGGCGCGACGGAAACCAAAGGCAGCTGGTGGCCCGATTGGCTTGACTGGATCAGCGCGCACGGTGCCAAGCGGATCAAAGCAGACGGTGCACGCATCCCGGGCGGCGGCAAACTTGGCGCGATCGAAGATGCTCCGGGTACCTACGTAAAAACGCGGTAATCCGCCATTTAAACGATTAACCAGCTTACCAAAAAAGAAGGCTACGGTTGCCCGCAGCCTTCAATTCTGTGTGAATTTTTTGGGTGTTCTGGA
>JBJOLA010000071.1:0-5106 GCA_046045815.1 Pseudomonadota bacterium | reverse complement strand
CAAGATTGGACGCGACGGCCGTGTGACCATTGTCGTCCCGCAGGTCGAAATGGGCCAGGGCAGTTATACGCTGATCGCCCAGATTATCGCCGATGAATTGGGCGCAGATTGGCGGACGATTGGCGTTGAGCCGGCACCACTCAATCCCGCATACAACAATCCACTCTATGCCGAAGAAACGCAGGAGGGCATGTTCGCCGACACGGTGATGCAAGTGACCGGCGGCTCCTCCACAATACGCGCTTTTGAAATGCCAGCCCGGCGGGCGGCAGCGGCGGCTCGGGTGCTGCTCTGCATGGCTGCCGCGGCGCAGATCGACGCTTCTTGGGAAGCGTGTGATACCGAGGCCGGCTTCGTCGTGCGCGGTCCAGACCGGCTGCGTTTTGGCGAACTGGCCGAGGCTGCTGCGGGATTTTCATTGCCTGATGTCGTGCCACTCCGATCTGGTCAGCGCGATCGGCTGGTTGGCCACGGCGTTAGCCGACTTGATGTCCCGGCCAAGCTTGATGGCTCCGCTAATTATGCAGGAGACATCCGCCTGCGCGACATGGTGTTCGCGGCGATCCGCCAAGGGCCAATCGGGGACAGCCGCCTGATCCGGTTCGACAAGCGCGCCGCTGGAAAGGTCATGGGCATGTTGCAGATCGTCAATCATGAGCGTTGGCTGGCCGCGATTGCGACCAATTGGTGGGCAGCAAACCACGCGCTAGATCTGATGAACCCGACCTTCCACACCGAAGGTGAGTTTGCCAGCGACAAGCGGGTTGAGCAGGCTCTCGATTTTGCAATCAAGGGCGATCCAAACCGGATCATGGAAGCAGGGGATGTTGATACTTTACTGGCGTCAGGCCGCGTGCTTAAGGCTGAGTATAAAGTTGGATTCGCCCCTCATGCCGCGCTGGAGCCATTGGCCGCCACGGCCTCCTTTGATGATGGCAAGTTGCAGCTCTGGATCGCAACCCAAGTACCTGGCCTGGCCCGCAAGGCGGCTGCGCGCGCCGTCGGTATTGATGAAGATAAGGTGACGGTCCACACAACCCAGATCGGTGGGTCTTTCGGACGAAAATATGAAGTGGAGATTGCCGCTCAGGTCGCGATCCTCACCGAAAAAATCGGGAGGCCGGTGCAACTCATGTGGTCTCGCGCCGAAGATTTTCGCCACGACCCGTTTCGCCCCGCAGCCCATGCCCGGATGTCCGCCCGGATGGAAGCGGCCGGCCGGGTGGATGCGTGGCTGGCAACAATTGCCGTGCCCGATGCGATTGGTGAAATGGAGGCGCGGACAGTGCAAGGACTTTCAGCCTTCAAAGCCCAACAGTCTGTCGTGCGCAACAAAAGCTTGCGCTCCGTTGCGGGCGCTGTGCCGCCCTACGGCATCGCCAATGTCGCCGTGGAGCAATGTCCGGCCGACTTGGGAGTGCCGACGGGAAAGTGGAGATCGGGCGCGCATAGCTACACCGCCTTTTTCAACGAGAGCTTTATCGACGAATTGTCTCATGCCAGCGGCGTGGAACCCTTCTCGTTCCGGATGGCGATGCTCGGCGGCAACCCGCGGCTGGCGCTATGCCTTTCCAAGGTGGTTGCCAAAGGTGGCTGGCAAGGGGGAGCGCAAGGAACCAGCCAAGGAATCGCCTGCCACATGATGCTCGGCAGCTATGTCGCGGTGCTGGCCGAAGCACGCATGGGAGATGATCAAAGGGTCAAAGTCACGAAGCTGATCTGCGTTGCGGATGTCGGACGTGTGATCAACCCCGATATTGCCCGCCAGCAGATTGAGGGCGGGCTGATGTTCGGCCTGGCTGCGGCCACCGGCAACAGCGTGACGATCAATCGCGGCATCGCGGGCCCCTTGCGTCTGCGCGATCTCGGCTTGCCCCGTTTGGCCGATATGCCTGAGATCAATGTTGAACTCATCCGCAGCCATGAGCCGCCTGGCGGGGTTGGGGAGGTCGCGGTGCCGCCGGTCGCGCCCGCAATCGCGAATGCCCTTTTTGCCGGAAGCGGCCAGCGCTTCCGTTCGCTTCCCCTTGCCCCGGAGAATAATCCATGAATCGCCCCACAGATCATCCGTCAATCCCAGACAGAAAGATTGGCGTATTGCTCGTCAATCTCGGCTCACCTGACGCGCCGACGGCGTCTGCAGTCCGTAAATATCTCAAAGAGTTTCTGTCAGACCGGCGGGTAGTCGAAATCCCGCCGATCATTTGGCAACCTATCCTGCGCGGCGTGATCCTAACCACCCGGCCCAAGAAATCTGCGCATGCCTATCAACAAGTATGGACGCCCGAAGGCGCACCGCTCATCACAATTACCGCCAAGCAAACTGCCGCGTTACAAACGGCGTTTGGAAACAGTGTCCACGTCGATTGGGCGATGCGTTACGGCACACCGTCTATCGACCACAAACTGCGCGCGATGAAGGCAGAGGGCTGCGACCGCATCCTGATCGCGCCGCTCTATCCCCAGTATAGCGGGGCGACGACCGCGACAGTGATGGATGCTGCGGCGACGGCGCTCAGCAAAATGCGTTGGCAACCGGCGTTGCGCACGCTGCCACCCTATTATGATGATGCGGCTCACATTGCGGCCCTCAAGTCGTCCGTGGAAATGTCTTTGGCCGCGCTGCCGTTTACGCCGGATGCCGTGATGGCGAGTTTCCATTCGATGCCTGAACGCACCTTGCATCTGGGCGACCCCTATCACTGCCAATGCCGCAAGACGGCGCGGCTCCTATCCGATGCTCTTGGGCGGGAACTGATCGTCTCATTCCAATCCCGCCTCGGCCGCGCAAAATGGCTCGAACCCGCAACAGACGCAACGCTCGCGTCCCTTCCGGGCAAAGGCACCAAGAAAATCGCGGTCATCGCTCCCGGATTTTCAGCAGATAACCTCGAAACGCTTGAGGAAATTGCAATCCGGGGGAAAGAGACATTCCTTGCGGCGGGCGGCGAAGACTTTTCTTACCTCCCCTGCCTCAACGACAGCGCGACCGGGATTGAAATGTTGATGACTTTACTTTCACGTGAACTTGCAGGCTGGACGACTGCGGCTTAACATCTCTCCAAACGATAAGGAGAGAATGCCATGTCACGCGTTGCAATCGTCACCGGAGGTACACGCGGGATTGGCGAAGCGATCAGCCTGTCGCTCAAGGAGCACGGCTTCACGGTTGCCGCCAACTATGCGGGCAATGCTGAACGCGCGAAAGCCTTTTCCGACAGATCAGGCATTGCGACCTACGCTTGGGATGTCTCCGATCACCAAGCCTGTCTGGATGGTTGCGCGCGGATTACCGGCGATCTCGGCCCGGTTGACGTGGTTATCAACAATGCCGGGATCACCCGCGATGGCACACTGATGAAGATGAGCTATGAGGATTGGAAGGCGGTGATGGACACCAATCTCGGTGGCTGTTTTAACATGGCGAAGGCTGTCTTTGCAGGTATGCGGGATCGGAGCTGGGGCCGGATTGTCAACATCGGTTCAATCAATGGTCAGGCCGGGCAGTACGGGCAAGTCAATTACGCAGCAGCTAAGTCTGGCATCCACGGTTTCACCAAAGCATTGGCTCAAGAAGGCGCAAAGTTTGGTGTTACCGTCAACGCCATCGCGCCGGGCTACATCGATACGGATATGGTAGCGGCGGTTCCAGCCGAGGTGCTCGCCAAGATCGTTGCCAAAATTCCGGTAGGCCGCTTGGGCCAGGCCAGCGAAATCGCCCGCGGCGTCGCGTTCCTCTGTTCCGAAGAAGGCGGGTTTGTGACCGGGTCGACACTGTCGATCAACGGCGGACAGCACATGTATTGATGGGGCCTGTCAAACGGTCTGTCACGATTGCGGGCCACGAAACCTCAATCACGCTTGAGCCGGTTTTCTGGGATGCGTTGCGCGCCGAGGCCGAAGCGCTTGGAACACCAATTAACGCGCTGATCGCCCAGATTGATCTGGAACGGATCAGCGGCGCTGCACCGCCCAATCTGGGGAGCGCCATCCGGGTCTGGCTGTTTGAACGGCGTGCACTATCGGGCCAATAGGGTTCGCGCCTGCCCTGCAATCTGGGCAAGCATGGCTGGGCTTGGTATCATCCCAGCACGAGCGCGGTCTATCACCGCTCGGAAATTGCCGACGGCCTGGGCATGATCTGAAAGCCAGGCTGATACCGTCGACACAGGATCATCGCCGCCCAGCCGCCCCAAAAACTCAAGGCGCATGGCCTGAAAATCGCGAGCGACGCCAGAAGCGAGTAACCGTTCCCAAGGATCGCGCGGGTCAAGTTGCATCGCGCTGCCCTGAGCCCAATCGAGTCCCAGCGCAGCGCCGAGTGTTGTGAAAGCCGCCGTTATCCCCGCAATGCTCGTGCCCGATTTGATGCTGAGCGCGGCAAGGCCAATTGCACCGTCCATCTCCGCCAACCTGACGATCCTGTCGACAATCCGTTTGGGTGCTCCGGCGCCAGAGAGCCGCACTGCAAACACCTTAGTCTGCCGCGTCACTTCATCCGACACTGGAAATGCCCGGAGTGATTTGACCAGAGGTGCATAGGCGGCAATCGCCTGATCATTGCGCCGCCCCGCCACGGCGTTGCGCAAAACATCTGCCATTTGCGCACGGGTTTCGATTGCCAGTTGATCAAACAGCATCACACGGGTTTCTTCGGCGATGTCAGCTGTTTCGATGTTAGCCCAGAGCGAGTGCAGGTCGTGGACTTGCTCAACAATCACAAATGCCTCTGCAACATCGCCAAGCGTCTTGCCGCTTTCATCGGCGAGTTCGAACGGATGCGTCAGCCCGAGGCGGTTGATGATCCTGTTGGCCAATTTGGTCGCGATGATTTGGGGCCGCAGCGGATGTGCGGCAATCTCTGCGCGATACGGCTTGCGCATGGCTTCGGGGAACGCCGCCAACAAGTCGGGAAGCGCGGCAGGATCGTCACGCAACGGACAGTCTTCAATCTCCGCCTGCAACGCGAGCTTGGCTGTCGCGAGTAAGACCGCGAGTTCCGGTCGGGTCAGGCCCTTCCCATCCTGCGCACGGCGGAGGAGCAGATCATTCTCGGCTAGCCCTTCAACCACTCGGTCCAACCGGTCGGTCGCCTCAAATGTCTCG
>JBJOLA010000043.1:0-3439 GCA_046045815.1 Pseudomonadota bacterium | reverse complement strand
TCCACCCAGGTTGCCACAGGGTCATCGCTCATGGGCAGGATGGAAAGCTGCAACCCCCACGCCTCGGCAAATCGGGCGATGATGGCGGTCAGCGGCTCGCCAGCCGCTAATGAGGCACCACGAAGAACATGCAAGGCCAGATCACCATCCCCCAGATTGAACCAATCCTCTCCGCCAAGAGATTTAATCGCGGCCATGAAATTCCAGGATTCACCTTCACGACCCCAGCCAAGCGCTTGATTGGATTTGCCGGAAAGCGTGTAGAGCAGGGTATCGATATCGGGCGAGATCGGCAGGCCAAAATGCCGAAAATCGTCGCCCGTGTTGACGATGGCGGTCAGGCTGTGCGGCGGCAGGATTTGGTAAAGCCCGTCTACCAATTTGGCCCCGCCCACGCCGCCGGTCAGAACAGTATAACGCGGGCTCACAGGAACAAATCTTCGGATTGCGGCCGTATGGTGCCGCGGCTTGTCTGTGCTTCACCCGTCAAACGCAGGCCACGCACGATGCAGGCGGGAATGCCTTCCGCTCCTTCTCCCATCGCTAGGCCCGCTGCCCCAGCGACAGCGTCCGCCAACGCAATCTGAGTCACCTGCATTGTCCGCCCGTCCCGATCTGGATCACCGCGCTGATCGAGTATTGCAGGCATGCCGGACACGCCGATCGCGACATTGACCGTCCCCATCCTCCAGGGTCGTCCGAAACTGTCAGAAATCACAACACCGGGGCGGAAGCCAAAGGCGTTTTCGCAAGCCTCCGCAATCCGGGCCGCGCTGGCATCAGGGTCTTCCGGCAACAGCAGCAATCTGTCCCCATTGCCCGCGCCGATATTGGACGCATCAATCCCGGCATTGGCCATTACATGGCCCAAGCGGTGCCTCGTGATCAGGACGTTGGGTGCCTTGCGCACGACGGCAGTGGTTTCGCGCAGCACCAGTTCGACCAGCGCCGCATCCTTTAGAACCTCCGCCGCCAATGTGATCGCTTCGGGCGAAGGCGTGATACTGGATGGATCAACGAACCGGTCTTCCGCCTTGGATACAATTTTCTGTGTCACCACCAATATGTCACCGGGCTGCAACCGCACCTTACCCTGCAAGTGCATGACCAGCATCTGCGGCAATGGATCGCCAGCCTTGATCTCCGGCAAACCTGTAATGGGAAGTATCTGGATCATGCCGGGCTCAGTCGAGGGGTTTCAATGCCCCTGTAATGCGAATGCCAGCACCATCCACCTGATAATGCTTGTTGATGAAGATAAGCAGCGACGTCATCGCTTCCGCTGCCGCTGCATTGACAAGTGCTCCGCCGTGAATGCCGCGCAGTCCAATTGCATCCGCAAGCGCAACCACTTCTGCGCGCGCCGCTTTTTCATCGCCAAACACCAGAATGTCGCAATCCACATCCACGTCCTGCGCCAGCTTATGTGCCGCGACATTGTGGAAGCCGGAGACGACCCGAACGCCTTCTCCCAAAATCGCCGCAGCCTTGGCCGCCGCTGATCCTTCGGGTGGCAACTGAACGCGCATCACCTTGGGCGGGACGAGCGGGACGGTGGTATCCACGACGATCTTGCCCGCCACATGCGGCTTGATATCCTCCAACGTCGAAGCCTGCGCGGAAAAAGGCACGGTGATGATCACCACATCAGCCGCAGCCGCAGCATCTGCGTTGACCATCCCTGTCAGCCCGTGACCGAGCTCTGCCGCCTTGGCCACCGCTGTCTCGGCCGTCCGCGATCCGATCACAACATCCCGCCCTGCGCGCGCCAGTCGCCACGCAAGCGCGCTGCCAAGGTTGCCGGTGCCGCCAATGATGGCGATCTTACTGCTCATAATCTGTTCCTGTCCTTAATCGGCGTAAGCCATCTGCCCGACGGGCTGGCCATAAATCGTGCTGCGTTCCTGCAACGGTCGGCCCAGGCCTTCGGCAAGCGCGCGCATTTGGCGCACATCGAATATTTGACCGTTCACGCCGCCTGCCGCGCGGGTGATGGATTCGTCCATCAGCGTGCCTCCCAGATCATTGGCCCCGGATTGAAGCATTGCGGCAGCGCCATCGGGGCCAAGCTTGACCCAGCTGGTCTGGATGTTGGAAATGGCCCCGTCCAAAGCGATCCGGGCGACGGCGTGCATGAGCACAACCTCCCGCCAAGTGGGGCCAGAGCGCGTGCCGCCCTTGCGCCAATTGGGCGCCTCCATATGAACGAAGGGCAGCGGCACAAATTCAGTAAAGCCGCCAGTTTCCTGCTGGAGACCGCGCACCTGCACCAGATGCTCGGCCCAGTGATCATAGGTTTCGACATGGCCGAACATGATCGTCGCGGTGGATTTCAGCCCAACTTTATGCGCCGCGCGCATGACCGCCAGCCATTCGCGCGTGTTCACCTTATCAGGGCAGATGATGTCGCGGATGTCATCGGAAAGGATTTCAGCCGCCGTCCCCGGCAGGGTTGCGAGGCCAGCAGATTTCAGGTCCGTCAGATAGTCTTCGTATGATAGACCAAGCGTGGTTGCGCCGTGATGGACTTCTAGCGGAGAAAAGGCATGGATATGCATCTCCGGCACGGCAGCCTTTACCGCCTCCACAATGCCGCGATAGGTGCGCCCGTCATAGCTGGGGTGGATGCCACCTTGCAGGCAGACTTCGGTTGCTCCGCGTTCCCACGCCTCCACTGTGCGGCGCGCGATTTCGCCGTGATCGATGTTATAGGCTGGGCCCCGCTCGCTCCTCGTGCTGCCCTTTGAAAAGGCACAAAAGCCACAGCGATAAAGACAGATATTGGTGTAATTGATGTTGCGATTGACGACATGGGTGATTGTCTCACCCACCCGGTCCTGCCGCAATTCATCCGCAAAGGCGCGGATTGAATCGAAATCTCGGCCTTCGGCGGTAAACAGCCGCGCAATCTGAGCCTTGTCGAGCTCCTCGCCCTGTTCCACCAGCCCTAAGGCCACAGCAATCTGCGGATCATGCCCGATAACGAGCGACGGCATCATCTCCGGTGCTTCATCGCCTGAACCAGCATGCCAGTTGGCACCACGCACCAGCCCACGCGTATCAACGGCCCGGCGAATGGCGGTCTGCAATGCGGGGTCTGCCCAGCGCGTCACATCACGCGTAAAAGCTGGGCCAATCGCCAGACGTTGACGCAAGTGGCGACCGGCGGCTTCCGTCTCCGTTTCTAGCTTTTCCAGATGAGGCCAGGGTGCCTCTGGGTTCACATGATCAGGCGTCACCGGAGAAACCCCGCCCCAATCATTCACACCAGCCCGGATCAACTGGGCCAGCGACCCCTCCCGCAAATTGGGCGGGGCTTGGATTGTCATGTCCGGCCCGAGGATCAGGCGCGCTGCTGCAATCGTCCAGAGATGGTCTTCAAGCGATGGCTCGCTTGCTCCCGCCATCAGGGTTGAATCTTTGGCGCAGAAGTTCTGGA
>JBJOLA010000285.1:0-2741 GCA_046045815.1 Pseudomonadota bacterium | reverse complement strand
GCGAATTTCACCGGAGCGTGGGCCGATGTTCTCAAGGCGCATCCGATTGGCGCGCGCATCCCGCAGGAATGCGGGATGATGCTGGAAACTGCATTTCAGGGGATCAACCCCACCATGTTGTTCAGCCTACCAGGCTATTATGCTTGGTACCGCGATGCCGACACGACTTTCGGGTATCGGGTGCACAAGATGTGGCTGCAACATCTAGCGTGGAAAAACCCGCGCCCGCGCTGGGTTCTGAAAGTGCAGGAACATGCCTATCACTTGGCCGAGCTGATGTCGGTCTATCCTGATGCGGTGCTAGTGCAGCCGCACCGTGATCCGGCGACGGTAATGGCGTCCATCTCGCGCTTGATCGAGGTGATCCGCTGCGTTAGTTTCACGCAGATTGACCGCGCGGCGCTGGGGCAGGAACTGCTGCATTTGTGGCATGACGGGCAGGTGCGATCGATGGCCTGGCGAAAAGCCAACCCGCAGATCAAAGTCCATGACCTGCGCTTCAAAGATATTGTTGCCGATCCTGTTGCTGCGGTGCGCGGCATCTATGCCCACGCCGATATGGCTTTCACATTTGAGACCGAACAGGCCGTCACCGGCTGGTGGGCGGCAAATCCTGCGGACAAACATGGCCAGCATAAATATGAGCTGGCCGACTACGGGCTGACGCGCGAACAGGTTGAAAGCGTCTATGCTGATTACATCGCGACTTATGGAGATTATCTGTGAGCAAATGGGCGGACCGCGTGGCCAGCTTCGGCGACACGTCCAAACTGCTGTCCTTGCTCGCCAATCCGGATGATCCGCAATTGACGGCGGAGGCGGAGCGGCTCTTTTTCCTGACGCTGGCTTCGGGCTGGTTTTCGGCTTTTGCTGATCCGAATCAGCCGGACTTTGTGCCGGCCGTGAACACGCATCTCAATTGCGTCGGCACCAATCCGGATTTTATCTATGCTGCGGCGTCGATTGATGGCAGCGGTTCTTACTTGATCACCGGTGAACGCGGCGACGGGCTGTTTCTGCTGCTTGATATTGTCGCAGGCGGATTGGGAGTAATGGAGTCTCTGGGGCCGTCGCTTGGCACGCTCGATTTCAATACTCTTGCTGTGGATGAGGGCGGGCGTTTCTCGCTGTTGCTCAGCACGGAAAGACCGGCGGACTGGGCGGGGGACTGGCATCGGCTTGATCCTTCGGCGCGTTCGCTAACGCTGCGGCAGGCTAGCTATGAATGGGGTGCAGGGCGAGAAGCACGGATTGCGATTGAACGCGTCGACAAGGCGCACCAACCGCGCCACTGGTCGGCAGACGACATCGATGAACGGCTGACAGCGCTTGCAGCTTACCCCAAACGCCTTTCGGGCATGGCTTTGGGTTTCATCAAAGCACAGCGTGACAAAGGATTGTGGAACGCGCTCGAGCACGACGATTGGGCCGGGCGCGGCGGCGTGCAGGGACAACATTATTATCAGGGGCTTTTCCGACTCGAGCCGGGACAGGCATTGCTGCTGGAAACCGAATTGCCTGACACGGTGCGCTACTGGAATATCCAGCTGTCTGACATGATGTGGAACAGTGTTGACTGGATGAACCGGCAATCGAGCTTGAACGGCGGGCAGGCGCGCATTGATGCCGATGGGAAGTTTCGGGCGGTGATTGCGCTTGATGATCCCGGCATACCCAATTGGCTTGATCCAGGCGGCAACAGCGAGGGCGCAATCATGCTGCGCTGGACCGAAGCCAGCAGTGGGCCAGCACCAACGCTACGGCTGGTCAATCTGGCTGATCTAAACGCACAATTACCGCAGGATACACCCAATATTTCGCCCCAAAAGCGTGAAGAGAAATTGCGGGCGCGACGTCGCAGCGTTCAACTGCGGCGGCGCTGGTAGGCTGGATTTCACTCTCGACCAAATTTCCAAGGATCAAAACAATGCAATTTCCCGAACCCATCATCCCCGACCACGTAGACCCTTCGCTCGTTCGTGCGTTTCCTTACGTCTTTGGCATGACGACGCGAGACGATCCTTTCGCGAATTGGGCTACCGCAGTTCATGAAGGGCCGGGCATCTTTTATGCGCCGCACGCCTATCCAGGCGGCACGCCCGCGTGGATCGTCCGCAGGGTGGAAGATTTGCGGAAAATTTATTTCGACACAGAAACATTTTCCAGCAAGGATTTTTCGCCTTATTCGAAAATGATCGGTGACACGTGGACAAACCTGCCGGTGGAAATCGATCCGCCGCACCACGCCAAATATCGTGCGTTCATCAACCCGCTGTTTACGCCGAAGGCCATGACAAAGCTGGAAGGAAAGATACGGAGCTATGCGGTCGAGTATATCGAAGCATTTCGTGCGCGGGGTGCGTGCGAGTTCATGTCCGAATTTGCGTTCGAATTCCCGGTCAAGGTGTTCCTTGAACTGATGGATTTTCCGCTGAGCAATACCAAACAGTTTCTCGAATGGGAAACGGGCCTTCTCCATGAAATGGACATGGCAAAGATGGCAGATGCGACACGCAATGTCGTGGGCTTCTTGCGTGAACAGATTGAGGATCGCCGGAAGAACCCGCGGGACGATGTAATTAGCTATGCGCTGGCCGTCGAAGTCGAGGGCCAAAAACTCGATGATGATGAACTGGTGGGCTTCGCCTTCAACCTCTTCATCGGCGGGCTTGATACGGTGTCCACCAACATGGGACTGCACTTCTTGCATCTGGCGCGCAATCCGCAGGACCAGACGTTCC
>JBJOLA010000277.1:0-13980 GCA_046045815.1 Pseudomonadota bacterium | reverse complement strand
CGACGGCGTTCACCCACACCCCAACCGGCTATTCCCATGCCGAGGCCGCGACGTTGACCTGTGCCGGGTTGACCGCGTGGCGGGCTTTGGTCGTTGATGGTGGCATCAAGCCGGGCGCAACTGTCCTCGTGCAGGGGACCGGCGGCGTCTCCATATTCGCGTTGCAAATTGCCAAGGCGATGGGCTGCACCGTGATCGCCACCTCATCGAGCGAGGAAAAGCTGGCGCGGCTTAAGGCGTTGGGCGCCGATCATCTGATCAACTACAAAACAACCGAAGCTTGGGGTGCCGCCGTGCTCGGCCTGACCGGCGGCGTGGGCGTGGATCATGTCGTCGAAATTGGCGGCGCTGGAACGCTCGATCAATCGATGATCGCCGCCAAAAATGCTGGGCACATTGCCCTGATCGGTGTCCTATCGGGCTACGCCGGACCAGTGACAACCGTCATGCTCATGGGCAAACAGCTCCGCGTCATCGGGCTTACCGTGGGCAGCCGCCAACATCAGCTCGATATGATCAAAGCCATCAACATCTGGGGATTGAAGCCGGTGCTCGACAAGAGCTTCCCGCTCGCCAACCTCGCCGATGCCTTCCGCCATCAGGAATCAGGGACTCATTTCGGGAAGATAGTGGTGGAGATTTAGGGCGCTGTCATCCTGCGCCTGTCGCAGTTGGCGATACTTGCCTTAGGATTTTGCCAGAGTAGCGACCCATTTTTCGCAGTTTTGCGTTGAGTGATCTCGAGACAGGTTGACGCTCCGCAAAAAAGCCCCACATCAACCTTCAGTCATTTAAGGCGAGTCGAAACCAAAGGAACCGGCATCATGGACAGCTATCTCAAACATTATATCAACGGTCAGTGGGTCGAAAGCATTGGCGGCAAGCGCCACGAAGTGATCAGCCCGTCAACTGAAGAAGCCTGCACCGAAATCACGCTCGGCACATCAGCCGATGTTGATGCTGCGGTGGCTGCTGCGAAGAAGGCGTTCGTCTCATTCAGTCAGACGACCCGCGAAGAACGGGTTGCACTGATGGAACGTATCCTTGAGGAATATAAAAAGCGCATTCCAGAACTCGCCCAGTCGATGGCGAATGAAATGGGCGCGCCCGTCAGCTTTGCCTCCACCGCACAGGTTGGCGCGGGCATGGGCGGTTTCATGGGCACGATTGCCGCGCTCAAGGATTTCCAATTTTCAGAAAAGCTTGCGGGCAACACCGTCGTGTATGAACCCATTGGCGTCGTCGGCATGATCACCCCGTGGAACTGGCCACTAAACCAGATCGCGCTGAAGGTTGCACCGGCCCTTGCCGGCGGCAACACGATGGTCTTGAAGCCTTCGGAAGAATGCCCCGGCAACGCGGCGATCTTCGCTGAGATTCTGGATGCAGCAGGCGTCCCCCCAGGTGTGTTCAACCTTGTGCAGGGTGACGGCGCTGGCGTCGGCACCGCAATCTCTTCGCACAAGGATATCGAAATGGTGAGCTTCACCGGATCGACCCGTGCAGGGATCATGGTCGCCAAGGCGGCGGCGGACACCGTGAAGCGCGTTCATCAGGAACTCGGTGGCAAGTCTCCCAATGTGGTGCTTCCCGGTTCAGATCTGGCCGCAGTGCTCCCCGGCACAGCCGGCGGCGTGCTGGTCAACAGCGGACAGAGCTGCATCTCGCCAACCCGTATCCTGGTGCACAAAGATCAGGAAGCTGATGCAATTGGCATCATCACCACGATGTTTGCAGGCACGTCGGTTGGCGATCCCCTCACCGAAGGCGGCCATATCGGTCCCGTCGTCAACAAGTCTCAATATGAGAAGATCCAAGGCCTGATCCAGTCTGCAATCGATGAAGGTGCCAAACTAGAAACCGGCGGCACCGGGCTGCCCACCAACGTCAACCGCGGCTATTATGTGAAGCCCACCGTCTTTTCCGGCGTGACGCAGAACATGCGGATTGCCAAGGAAGAAACCTTCGGCCCGATTGCCACGATCTTTTCCTACGACACGCTGGATCAGGCTGTCGAAATGGCGAATGATACGGATTACGGCCTATCCGCCGTCATCTCTGGAAATCCGGAAGATGCGGCCAAGGTGGCACCGAAGCTCCGTGCGGGCATGGTCGCGATCAACAATTGGGGTCCCTCACCCGGCCTGCCTTTTGGTGGTTACAAACAATCTGGAAATGGCCGCGAAGCCGGGCTTTTCGGCCTCAAGGATTTCATGGAAGTGAAATCAATCAGCGGACTTCCGGCGTAAGTCAGTAGTCCTTGGACACCCGCACGGTCGCGGTTTGGCGGCCAATGGTTGAGATGCTGGAAAGCAGGCTCAACCAGCGGGTGATCTGAAATTCAGCGCGGGTAGCGGAATAGCCCTGCCCATCGGTGATGATCTCCACATAGGTCCGCCGTGTCAGATATTTGCCGACGGCGATGGCGGTTTTCTGTCCTGTAACCGTATCGGCGGGCAATATCCGCAGGCGGTCGAGGCCTATGGCGTTGCGCAGAACGTTCAGCGGATTGAGGCTGGCGTTACCGCTCTGCAAGGCCGCCACTGCCGCCGCCAGTTGCACCGCTTCGGGTGCGGACAAGTTCGTGATCGACGTCCCGAACAATAGCCGTGAAAGCAGCTCATCCTGTGGTAAAGCAGGGCTGCTGGAGAAGCTGATGTCGGGTTTTTGGCCTGTGCCTGTCACCCGGATGCTGGCGGTCAGCCCCTGCGTATCGCCGTTTGCCGCGATGTCGAGAATGGGATCAGGCGGGCTCTCCCCCTGAAAACGGATCGTACCCCGCGTCAGATCAAAGCGCCGCCCTGCAAAATCATAGCCGCCACGGATCAGATTGGCCTGGCCCTGCATCGTCGGCGCGGTGAGGGTGCCACCAATCTCGAGATCGGCATTCCATTCGCTCTCTATCCCCAGCCCGGTGACGGAAAGGCGGCTTGGCGCATGCGCCTTCAATGCAAACCCCCACGGCAGCACCGGAACACGCGGCGCGGCTTCATCGGCGATCCCGTTGATCTCGCGCACGTTGAGGTGGGGCACCGCACTCGCTGCTGTTGCGCGGCCCAAGCGGAACAGGCTGCGGTCCAACTGGAGATCGCCTGAGATGACACCGCCATTGCCTTCGGACACCAAGCTCAGCGGCCCGGTCACGGTCGCGCCAAGATCATCGCGGGCAATCAGCACGGCATGATCCGCATTGAGGGTGATGTTCATCCCCGTGCCATATTTTGCGGCGAGATCGAAACTGCCGTGACCCGATACCCGCCCGCCGCTGCCCGCCGCGCCGGTGAAATTGTCGATCACCAGCTTTGATCCACCAAACTGACCACTGGCGTTGACGCCCGAGAGGATCATGCCGGTAATCGGGCTTTCCACCCGGGCGTTCGTGGTCCGCATGGAGCCTTTGATTATGGGAGCGTTGGGGCTACCCACCACGTCGGCCGCAATCGCGACGGGGCCTGAGACGTCGAAGCCTTCGATGCCAGTTAGCCGCCAGAGCGTATCTGCTGCCCCGCTGAAGCGCACCTGTGCAAACATCCGGGCTGAGGCCAAGCGGGTGTAAAGATCGCCCCCCCCTGTCGGTGTCAGCTGGATCTGCCCGCGTCCAATCACTTGCCCGCCGCTCACAGCGATCCCGCGCGCAGCGGCGTTACCCGCCGTCAGGATCGCGATTAATCCAACGTCCACCGGCCGCGATGAAAGGACAAGCCCCGAACGCGTCAGTCCCCGAATGCGGACGTCTGCCTTACCGCTCGGTAACCCACCAGAAGGTTGGCGGTAGGTGACAAGACCGCTGGCGCTGCCGCCAAGGCCGAGGCGCGGATAGAAAATGTCGAGGATCGCGAGCGGCATCTGGGTGACATTGGCATCCAGTTCATTCGACGCCGCACCGAACAGGCCGGATATTTTCGCCTGCCCGCCCGCAAATTCAAGCGCGGTTGGTGCCATGCGCCAACCCCCGGCTTCGCGCATGAGGATTGCTGGGGTGGTCAATCGCATTGGCTTTCGGTCAACACTGCCGGTGCCGACGATGCGGATCGTTGACGGGCTGATCTGGGCAAGCGTCTGGAAATCGAAAATGCGCCCGCGCGATCCCGCAAAGCTCGCGCGGACTTCACCGACGCCGCCCTTCATCTTCACATTTGCCGCCAGCCGCGCAAGCGTCAGCCCACCGCGTGCCATCCCCTGCCCTGTTACAGTGCCCTCCACCGATGTACCCGCCGGATCAAGCAGGATGACACCGTCAAAGCTCCCGCGCCGTGCCGACAGAACCGGTGGTCCTTCGAGCCGGGCATCGCGTGCTTTGAGATGCGCCTCAATCTGTTGGAATGCACCAACCAGCCCGAGATCGAGCGTGCCGTTCACGCCGCTACCCGCCAGCGTAAGGCGCCCCTCCAGCCCGCTGCCGCGCGGTCGCAGTGCGCCACTCGTCTTCATCCCGGACAGGTCAAGCGTCGCGATGTTGATCGTCGCGGTCGCGGTCTTGGGCAGCAGCAACGTGCCATTGCCCGTGAACGGCCCGAGCAGCGATCCGCCGTTCGCACGCCAGATATAGCCGGACGCGTCAGGGTCCATCGCCAGATGGACGTTGGCCAGCCCCATTGTTTCATTGGGCCTCGCGAGAACCATATCGAGTTTGGGCCGCTCGATCCGTCCGTCGAGCAGGAACCGGGAGATCGGGCCGTAACGCGCCTGACGACCGCTGCCCTCAAATTGGAAGCTGCCATCGAGCCGCCGATAGCCATTGCCAGACAGACTGATGCCCGGCGCGCTGAGCCTGAGGCCAACGAAGTGGATAATGCCATCAGCCCCGCGCTCAAGCTTAGTGTCCAGCACTGGCAAGCCCCCTGCAAGACCCGCGAGAAACGCATTGTCAAACCGCCGCACCCACGCTTGACCGTGGCCTGAAACACGTGACCCATGGCCATTTTCACCCGGAACAACATTCAGTTCACTTTTCACGTCGACGATCCCGACACCCGGGATGAAATATCGCGCCAGTTGCCCCGCAAGACCCACATCATACCGTCCTGTGACGAGGTCTACCAAAACCGTAAGTTTGCCGGAAAGCTTGTCCGATTTGAGTATCAGGCCGTCACCGGTCAGCAGCGTCGACGTTACCCGCAGCTGGCCGTCCACCGCGAGGTTAGCGAGAATACCACCCGCCACATCGCCCACACCTGTCACCCGGCGCGCCGTGAGCTTGATTGGCACGGTCACAGGGGAAGGGCTCAAGCGCCCCTGCCCAGACGCGCGAACTTGTTCGAATCCGGTTTTGTCGAATGCCACAAACGGCGCGGTGAGCAGATAGTCGAACCCTGCCGTCGCGAACGGTCCTGTCAGCTGCATCTTGAGCGCAACATTCTGTCCCGTCATATTCGGGAACAACGTGGAAGGCTGGAGCAGACGCGCGTCGATGTCGAGCGGATCAAAACGGTTGCTGGCGAGATCAACTGTGCCCGCCGCGTTCACGACGAGTGCGGGCGAGGCGAGCGTCATTTTTGTTTTAAGTCTGCGATTGGCGAGTGTTGCGGTCCCGCTTATCCGCACAGCGGGGGCCGTCAGGCGCTGGACCTTGCCGTGGGTGATCGAGTCGAGAAACAACCGCCCGTTCAGCCCGAAGGTGCCGCGATTTGCGGTGAGCACGAGATCAGCGACCCGCGTGCCCGATATCGCGGCCAGACCGCTGCCCTGCCACTGGGCCCAGCTGCCATCGCCCCTAATCCTGATGCCAACAGGTCGCGCCGTGCCAATGATGGCACCGAACACGCCGCCAGCGGGCGCCGAAAGATCGGCGTCGAGATCGAACCGGTCGCGGTCTGGCTCAGCGTCGAGATTGAGCGCGAGCTTGTCTCCCGCTGCGGCGTCCGCGTCGAGCTTGATCAGCGCCCGCCCTGCACGGATGTCTGCGGTGCCACTGATATGGCCGACACGCGATTGGCCTGCGATGGCAGGTTTGATGAGGAGTCGTTGGATATCCAGCTGCCCGATGTGGATATCAAAGCGCGGCAGGATCGGGAGTTTTTCCGTGGATGGCCGAAGCTTTGGCAGCCGGTGCAACGTCGCGGTTGGCAGGATGAGTCTCGTTATGTCCAATCGGTTGGACAACCACGAAACCGGATGCCAATCGAGCTGTGCCACGCTGCTTTCAAAGAACAGGCCTTGGGCATCCGAAAGCCGAACGACCTTCAGCTGCGCCTTTCCGTAAATTGAGCCGTCAATCCGTCCGATGCTAATCTTCAAACCGGACTTGGGCGCTTGCGCCGCGATCTTGTTTGCGATGTATCGGTGCCCAATCTGGGTGTCGGCCAGAAACAGCAGCGCCACCACGAGGAGGATCAGCGCGATCAGACCAAGGAGAATCCGACGCAACCAGATCATCAAAATGCCTGCCCGAGCGAGACGGAGACCGTGACCAACGGATCGCCTGCGCGCCTTTTGATCGGCGTGCCGACATCCACACGGATTGGCCCGAAGCTTGAATGATACCGGAAACCCAGCCCGGCGCCGAAACGGAAATCGGAGAGATTGGGCAGGGTCGCAGATGATATGCTGCCGCCATCAAGGAACGGCACGATGCCAATCGTGCCCATCCTAACCCGGGCCTCAAGCGCGAATTCGGCAAGGCTGCGCCCCCCGATGGGGTCCCCAAGGGCATCTCGGGGCCCGATGGACTGATAGCTATAGCCGCGCACCGATCCACCGCCGCCGGAATAAGCGCGTCGTGAGGGCGCGATCTGGGTGGCTCCCGCACCAAGGATAGAGCCCAGCCTCACCCGCCCGGCAAGCACGAGCTTTTTGCCCGCTGGCAGATAAGCGCTGCCATCGACTTGCGTACGCAGATAGCCGAATGTTCCCGATTGTAGCGAGAGTTCGGGTGAGAAGCGCATGCTCAGCCGGTATCCCTTGCGCGGATCAAGCAGATCATCCGATCCGTCATAACTCAGAACAAGCGGCAGCGCCCCGATGAAGTAAGTTTGCTTGGGCTGGACGCCGTTTCGTTCTGACGAAGCGATCAGTTCCCCGCCGATGCTCCACGTCCATTTCTTCTGCCAGATGATGTTGGATTGCCGTTCGATCCCGGCGCTAATCGCGAATGACCGGGCTTTGAATGCTGGCTGATCGAGATTCGATGCGGCAATGGAGGCATTGAAGACTTGATCGCGGCGGCGGAAATTGGATTGGCGCAAGATGGCACCGAGATATTGTTCGCGGGTTCCCCCCACGCCTCGGAAAGTGACAGCGCCTTCTGGATGGATCAGGTTTCGGTGCGTCCAGCTGACTTCCGCGCGCACGCCTTCCCCTGTACCATATCCGAATTCGCCCGCGATTGTGCGCATTGGCGCAGGTTCCAACGCGACGTTCAGATCGGCCGTGCCTGCGCTCTCACCTTGGACGGGCTTGAGGACGACGGACGATACCAAGCCTGTCGCGATAATCGCCCGCTTCAGATCGTCGACCTGAACCTGGTTGAAAGGTTCGCCAGTCTTAAAGCGCGCAATGCGGGCGACATGGCTTGCCCCAAAGGGCGGCTTGGTGCCGCTGACGATGATCCGGCCGAAGCGGCGTTCTCCTCCCGGGCTGACCTTCATCTCAAGCGTGGCGGTCTGAGTATCATGATCGACGATGACTTCGGGTGCGCCGACGACGGCAAACGGATAACCTTCGCGGCTGAACCTGGTTGTCAGGGCTTCTTGCCCGCCGAGCACCGCATCCGCATTCACTGGGTCTTCTGCGCCGACGCCAAAAGTTCCCCGCAACGATTCTGCTTTGGGTCCTGCGGCTTCAAGTCCCGAAACCTGGACATCGCCGAAATGGTAAAGCACGCCTGGCTCAACCGTCAGTCGAACGGTCAGCAACTGCGCCTCGCCGGGCTCCACCGTCGTTTCAATATTCACGTCATAATAGCCCTCGGCACGGAGCAAATTTTCGAGCAGGTCCGCATCTTCATGGGCGCGGCGATTGACCTGAGCGACGTTGGAGGGTTTGCCTTCCCCGGTTCGCAACACCGACAGCAAGTTGAAGCGCGACATGATCTTCGCGCGATCAACCTTTTCAAGCCCGTCGACCACAATTGCGTAACGGCGATCGGCGCTGATGTCGGTTGACGGAGCCGCCTTCGTTTCGGCAAGCGAGTCTGTCATGTCGGGCCAATCGACGCCGATACCGGGCATTGGCGCCATCGGCGATTCGGGATCAAGCGTCGTCGGACTGTTCACCTGCGCACGTAGGGGTACAACAGCCATCAGGCAAAGCACACCACCCAACAGCGCGACATGGCAACGGGGCAAAACGACCATCGGCCTCCTCTAGCGGACTGCCGATTCGCCCGCTACCCCAATAGAACACCGAATTTAGTGGATTGTTCCCGTCGCGCGATCATCGGCGAGGAACGCGATCATGCGCTCCACCTGACGCCAGTGGCAAAAGCGGATGGTATTGCCCCGGTCTCTGCTTTGCGCGGCGCGGGCGGCGGCCTCTGGTGCGGCAGACGCGCCAAATCCCGAGATCAGCTCTGACGCTGCGTCCGCAGTTTTACGATCAGTGGCGGCAAGCAACATGGGATACTCTCTCCAAACAACGGAAAGCTGGCTCTAGCGCCAAGTGCCTAATATTAGGGGAGGATCATTGGTAAATCAGAGGTTGACCTTAACTGATCTTCCGCCCCGTCCAGATCACGCGCCCGATGACGTCAACCGTTTCGGGATCAACTTTGGGCATGCCGGGATAGGCGGCGTTGTCGCTCAGAACATCGAGGCTTTGCTTCGACGCGTTGACCTTCACCCGTTTGACCAGCAGCGCATCGTCGATCCGCAGGACATAAATCCCATCGCGAATTCGGGCGCCGGCATCGGCGCGATCCACGAGAATATCGTCCCCGTTGGTGAGTGTGGGGGCCATCGAATCGCCCGCGACCTGAATGATCGATAAGGCGGCAGGGCTGCCTGAAAGTTTGCGGAGCCAGGCCGCTTCGAAACCGATGTTCCCTTGAGGCGCTTCGCTTCCCGCCAGCGCACCCGATCCTGCCGAAGCACCAAGCCGCAGACGCGGCACCATCACCACCTTGGGTGCACCCGCCGTACCCGACGCCACGGAAGCGCCCAATTCCAGTTCATCAACGCCGAAGTAGCGCGACAGCATATGCCGATCTTCCTCGGCCAGCTTGCGCGGCGTTCCCCGGTGCATGAACTGTTGAATATAGGCGGCGTTGCGTCCGAGAAGGCGCGAGATGGAGTGGTAATCCTCCCCCCGTTCCCGAATCAACCGTTCGAGCGTGTTGCGTACATCATCCATAATTATTTCTCCTACACCTAGGAATATCCCTAGACAAGTAGGAAATCGCGCCGTATTTAGGAAACATCCTATCGTCCGACTCGCGGGCAATGGCTAAGAAGGAGGATGCGATGATGATCTTGCGATTGGTGGAACAATATTTGGCGGCAACGGGCGTTTCCGCGAGCCGTTTTGGGCGCGATGCTGCCCGAGATCCAAGGCTTGTGAATGATCTGCGTAATGGGCGACAGCTTGGCCGGAATATGGCCGCCAAGGTAAGAGCCTATGTCCAATCCTGCGGGTCACAGTCAACTGGGCAAGCGTCATGAAGCCGGACGCGCACGCCGCATTGGCGTCAAGCCTGATCGAGTTGCTGCTCCCTGCTGAGGCAAAGATCATGTCATCAAGCGAAGCGCCCTGGGCAAGCATCACTTTTTCAGGCGCGCGTCACCGGTTCGTTTTGCTGGTGACAGGGGACAAGGCCGTGTCGAGCGTCCATGAAATGCGGCGAAACATCGGCAGCGCAGAATTTGATATCCGCAATCAGCTTGTGGCCGATGTGTCCGTCAGTTCACCTGCATGCGACCCGATGCGGATCGAAGTGGAGGCGATAACCGTTGAAGCTGCTTAACGCCCGGTCGCCGCGCGCGGTGCCTCCATACCCAGTGCTTGGCGCAGGGAGTTGATATTGCCGGGCAATTGGGCGCCCGCCCCAACCCGGGCTTGCCGACGCTCAATGGCGTTTTCAAGACGGAGCATGAGCGCTGCAATCGAATCGGAATCGTCGTCTATGGCCTCTGGCGCTGCAACGGTTGCGGGCATCGGCTCCTCTGCCAGAGCGGGTTCGGGCGCGGCGAGAACTTCAGCTTCGACAGTAGGGGCGATGACCGGGGGAATGGCGATTGTCTCCGGTTGGGCGGGCACATCAACCACGAGTTCGTCCTTGGCAATGGCCATCGCTTCATCAGACATGAACGGTGCCCCGAGATCACGTTCAGCAAATATCGGGCGACGATGGGCCGCGGCGTTGCCGAGGTTCGACTCAATCCGAGAACCGCGCGCTTTGGGGCGATTGGCCTTCACCATCTTGCTGATCCGCGAGACTGCGATCCACAGGACGCCGCTCACGAGGATGGCGGATAGAATGGCCGCGAGGATGCGAGCGGTTTGCCCCAATGGCGGTTTGGCAAATGGGATCAGAGACGGAAGGCCGGTTGCGACAACGCCGCGTTCAAAAATCCACTGCGGCATGAACATAATGAGAAGTGCCGCCACAGCCCCAAAAAGAGGTGCCGCAAAGGCGGCCGTCGGGATTTTCCCCAATCCATTCAGAAGCTTATTCATACGCGGTCCTTCATACCGGCAGTCCGGTCAATTCATGATAAACAGGGCCATAACGCGAAATGTTTGAAGACCAGTTACGATGTTGTTCAACGAATCGCCTTCCGGTCGCGCGGCGCATGTCCCAAATTGGCTTATTCTCTAGCAGTTCTGCCAGCGCTTGGGCGATTGCGGGCGGGCTATCAGGCGCAAAAAGAGTTCCCGTCACCCCATCTTCGATCAGCTCCCGGTGGCCACCAACGTCTGAGGCTGCCACCAGACGGCGTTGCGCCATCGCCTCAAGCGGCTTCAATGGCGTCACCAAATCGGTCAGCCGCATCTTTTTGCGCGGGTAGCAGAGGATGTCGATCAGGCTGTAATAACGCTCCACCTCCTGATGGGGCACCCGCCCGACGAAGTGAATATGCGCGGCAACAGAAGAATTTTCCGCCTGTTTGCGCAAATCCGCCTCCATCGGCCCGCCGCCAACAAGCAGCAAATGGGCTTTGGGCCGGGCGGCCACCAACGCCGGCATCGCCGCGATCAGATCATCAATCCCTTCATAGTCATAAAAACTACCGATGAACCCAATCACCTCGACATCGCCAAAGCCCAGTTCACGGGCCAGTGCCACATCAGGCGGCGGTGGATCACCGAATAGTTCAAGATCGACACCGTTGGGCGAAACCATGATCTTTTCGGCAGATATTCCGCGACTGATCAAATCATCCTTCAATCCCGAACAAATTACGGCAACGCGGTTGGCGCGATTCACGGCGTAGGTTTCAAGCGCCTTCGTCACCCGGTATTTGATTGAACCTTCGCTACCAGTGCCATTGCCAACGGCGGCATCTTCCCAGAATGCACGAATCTCATAGAGCAGAGGAACATCGAGTTTGCGCGCAACAGATAGTCCCGCAAGTGCCGTCAGCACAGGTGAGTGGGCGTGGAGCAGATCAGGCTTCCACGTCCGGGCGACCTGTTCGACACCCTTGGCAAGGGCGCGAATTTCAGCCATTTCAGCTAGGGGGCCCGGCAGGGACAATGGCTTGGGTGCCCGGTGGAAGGTGAGGCCATCAACAGTTTCCACCCTTGGGCCTTCTGCGGAATGCCGCGCGCCCGTGACGCCCAGCACATCCCATCCGCGCTCGATTTGTGCCTTTAAAATGGCGCGCGTGCGAAAGGTATAGCCACTATGCAGCGGCAGGCTATGATCAAGAATATGCAAAATGCGCAAATTGATTGCCCCGGACACTCATTGGATGGCAGTCCCCTGCCACAGGGAACCTTAACGTCACGTCAACCGCATTGATCTAGAGAGCAAGCCATGATTGACAATTTCTCTCTGATAATCACGCACGGGCTCATGATGCTGATCGCGTTCAGGTTGCTTTTCCGCCGTGATCTCGAAGTGGAGGCCCCGCCCAAGTCAGAGGAAGCCCCCAAAGGCTGGGGCAAAGGGCGATCGCGCAATGCATGATCTGGCGTTTGTCGGTTTTCTGCTCGCTCTGTTCGCGATTGGCTTTCGCAAGCCGTTCGTGTTCGTGTTGGCCTATGTTTATATCGACAATGTTGTGCCGCAACGGCTGACTTATTATTTGCTCAACTCAATCCCAATTTCGCTGATCGCGGTGATCTGCGCGGTTGCTGGATGGGCGCTGATGGATGACAAGCGCGATGTGCGCGTGGCGCCCCGTCAGGGGCTGCTGCTGCTTCTGCTGATCTATTGCGGTCTCACGACAAGTCAGGCTGATTTCCCGGTTGAGGCGCTCGACAAATGGACATGGGTCTGGAAGGCGCTGGCCTTTGCCATTTTCCTACCGCTGACCCTGCGTACGCGGTTGAGGTTTGAGGCGCTTTCGCTGTTCATGGTGCTCTCCGCTGCCTCAATCATCATCGTCGGCGGGATCAAGACTTTGGCGTCAGGTGGCGGCTACGGCTCGCTGAACCTGATGATGAGCAACAACAACGGGCTGTACGAATCCAGCATCATTTCAACCGTCGCAATCACGATCATCCCGATTTTGCTCTTTCTGATGCGGAATGGCACGATCTTTCCTTTCGATTGGCGGGTGCGCATTTTTGTTTACGCACTGATTTTTGCGTGTGCGCTGATCCCGGTGGGGACGCAGGCGCGGACGGGTCTGATCTGTCTCGCGGTGCTCGCCGTGCTCATGCTGCGGTCCACCAAGCGGCGTTTTCTCTATGTCAGTTTGATCGGCGCGGCGTTTTTGATCGCGGTGCCAATGTTGCCATCAGGCTTTACCAACCGGATGGAGACCATCAAGGACTATAAGGGCGATCAATCGGCCTCTACCCGGCTCGCGGTGTGGGCTTGGACGTGGGAGTTTGCCAAAGACCATCCGTTCGGCGGCGGTTTTGATGCGTTCCGGCAGAACAAGCTGCGGTTTGAGCTGACAAAGACTGACGAGGGCGGCCCAACGCAAGACGTTGAAAGCCGGATCGCGACGGATCAAGCGCGTGCCTATCACAGCGCCTATTTCGAAATGCTGGGGGAACAGGGCTATCCCGGCCTGCTGATCTGGTTGCTCATCCATTTCGCGGGTATCTTCCGGATGGAACTTCTCCAACAGAAATATAGCAAACGGGATGAGGATGATGATCAATGGATCGGTTCTCTGGCAACCGCGCTTCAGCAAGCCCATATTGTTTACATGGTCGGCGCGCTGTTCGTCGGGATCGCTTTCCAGCCATTCGTCTATATGCTGGTAGGCTTGCAGATCGGACTCGACACCTATGCCACGCGTCGCTCAACCGAAGCAGCAAAGGGCCGCGCACGAAAACCATCGCCCTTAACCGCCTGACCGCGTGATTGTCCCCCTGACCGACGTTGCGGAATCATAGGATTTTGACTCGCGGGTCTTTCCGGTCCTAACGTGATGGGGAGTTTTCATTCCAGCGAGGAGAAGCAGACATGGCTGAAGTCAGCAAAGAAGAATTAATCGCCAAGGTTGGCACCGTCACCGGCACGTCAGATTGGGTGCTGGTCGATCAGGAGATGATCAACAAATTTGCCGACGCCACGGGCGATCATCAGTTCATCCATATCGACGTCGAAAAGGCCAATATGACGCCGTTTGGGCAAACCATCGCCCACGGCTTCCTCACCCTGTCGTTGATTCCCATGCTTTCGGCCAAGGCAGACCTGCCGCGGCTGGCGGGCATCAAAATGGGTGTGAATTACGGCAGTGACAAGCTGCGCTTCCTTGCGCCCGTTAAATCCGGAAAGCGCGTTCGCGCGCATTTCAAACTGTTATCAATGGACGAAAAGCGGCCGGGCCAGTGGCAGTCCATGCAGGAAGTGTCCATCGAGATTGAAGGCGAGGATAAGCCTGCCCTGATCTGCGAATGGATTTCGCAATTTTTCGTTTA
>JBJOLA010000258.1:0-2837 GCA_046045815.1 Pseudomonadota bacterium | reverse complement strand
CCGTTTGGGTTCTGACATCCAACTACCGTCTGACGCGCCCCGAAACGGCTGACCGTTTGCGGCGAGTAATGGGCTTGCCTACCGCTGAGCTGGTTTCAGAGGATGCTCTGTTCTTGGCGCTTGAGCAGTTCGAACAAGGCGCGGATTTCGCTGATATGTTGCATATCACCCTCGCCGCACAAGCATCGGGAACTAGTTTTGCGACATTTGATCATGGAATTAGAAAACGTTCTTCGAGCCTGCCAATCCCGATAGAAACCCTCAGCTAACCACCCTCACCCACACTGCGCCCGGTGCAGCAGTTTCTGATCGGCTAGGACCAGCGCCATCATCGCCTCGACCACCGGCGTTCCCCGTATCCCGACGCAGGGATCGTGGCGGCCTTTGGTGACGATTTCGGTTGCCTCGCCGGTGTTGGTGACGGTTTCGACCGGCGTCAGGATCGAACTTGTCGGTTTGAACGCCACGCGCACGACGACGGGTTGGCCGGTTGAGATGCCGCCCGCAATGCCGCCTGCGTGATTGGCGAGGAAGTCGGGCCGGTTGCTGCCCCATGTCTCTTGGCCGGGCCGCATGGCATCGGCATTTTCCTCGCCGCGCAGCCGTGCCGCTGCGAACCCGTCACCGATCTCAATGCCCTTGACCGCATTGATGCTCATCATCGCGCTGGCGAGTTCGCTATCAAGCTTGGCGTAGAGCGGCGCGCCCCATCCCGGCGGCACCCCGGTCGCGACGCATTCGATCACCGCGCCGAGAGAGGAGCCTGCTTTGCGCGCCTCATCGACCAATTTCTCCCACCGCGCGGCAGCGGCTTCATCGGGACAGAAGAAGGGGTTTTTGTCGATCTGGCTGGCTTCGAAATTGTCGCGGTTGATCGGATCGCCGCCGATCTCAACCACATAAGCGAGCAGCGAGACCTCTGGCATCGCGAGCCGCGCAACCGCTCCTGCCGCGACCCGTGCCGCCGTTTCTCGCGCTGAGCTCCGCCCGCCGCCGCGATAATCTCGGAAGCCATATTTGGCGTCATAACTGTAATCCGCATGGCCGGGGCGATACGCCTTGGCGACTTCGCTATAATCCTTGGAGCGTTGATCGGTATTTTCGATCATCAGGCTGATCGGGGTGCCCGTTGTCCGCCCTTCGAATACGCCAGAGAGGATGCGCACGATATCCGCCTCCTGCCGCTGCGTCGTAAAGCGCGACGTGCCAGGACGGCGTTTGTCCATGAACGGCTGAATATCAGCCTCACTGAGCGGCAATCCGGGCGGGCAGCCGTCGACGATAGCGCCAAGCGCAGGGCCGTGCGATTCTCCCCATGTGGTGAAGCGAAGAACGCGTCCGAAGCTGTTGTAGCTCATGCGCTTGCTTGCTTGCGGGGGCGACCGCCCTTTTTCCCATTAGCCCGAGCAGCGGCGGCCTTTGCGGGTGATCGGGTGCTGCCGCCAAGCCTAGCCATATAGGATTGTGTTCCAAAAATACCCGCCATCAGGCCAGAAACACGGACATCCACGTCAAGCTCATCCCAATGCAAGCCGATACCGCTACCAACGTCTACTTGGGCAATTTCATCATTTGTAGCCTGCTCCAGCCCCTGAACAAGCCGGGGTGGAAAGATGAAGGTGCAGCCGTTGGTCAGATCGACAACGACCCGATCATTTGCCGCATCGTACCGCGCACCTTTGGCAATCGGATGCGTTTCAAAATATATCCGTCCGCGCTCGTTTGCTGCCGCGATTTCGGCATCGCTGATGTCAACCATGAAGTCGATTCCAATCTTGCATGAAAGCTTCCCTCTGTGCCTTTACGACGTGCATTGCGCGGCGCACATCCCCTGTCGAAAAACCCTTCGAAAACACCAAATCTGGCCCGCCAATCGAATTTCCAAGACTAATCTTCGCTTCGCCATCACCTCTCACATGAACATGCGCCGGTTCGTGATCATCCACATAAATGATGAAGCGAAGGCCATATTTTCGATAAATGACGGCCAATTTAATAACCCAACCGGTGGGGTTTGACAAGCTTTGATGTGGCAACCTGCATTCGTTCAGCAGCGATTGGCATCAGACCAGCGAAATATCGGGCGCATCTTCGGCCTTCATGCCGACGACATGATAGCCGCTATCAACATGGTGGGTTTCCCCGGTCACGCCGCTCGACAATTCGCTGAGCAGATACAGGCCCGCCCCGCCGACATCCTCGATCGTCGTGTTGCGCTTGAGCGGAGAATTATATTCGTTCCATTTCATGATGTGCCGGAAATCGCCAATGCCAGACGCGGCCAGCGTCTTGATCGGCCCCGCCGAAATCGCATTCACCCGGATGTTATCGCGGCCAAGATCCACCGCGAGATATTTCACCGACGTCTCCAGCGCCGCCTTGGCAACGCCCATCACATTGTAATGGGGAATCACCCGTTCCGCGCCGAGATAGGACAGGGTCAGCAGCGCGCCGCCGCCCGGCATCATCGCGCTCGCCCGTTTAGCAACGGCGACGAAGCTGTAGACGCTGATGTTCATCGTCATCAGGAAATTTTCAAGGCTGGTATCCACATAGCCGCCGCGCAGCTCATTCTTGTCTGAAAAGCCGATGGCATGAACAACGAAATCAATCACGGGCCACCGGGCTGCCAGCGTTTCGAACGTTGCATCGAGCGAGGCCATTTCAGCCACATCACAGTCGATCAGGAAATCGCTGCCAAGCTGCTCCGCCAGCGGTCGCACGCGTTTTTCCAGCGCCTCTCCCTGATAAGAGAAAGCAAGTTCCGCGCCTTCGGCATGCAATTTCTGGGCAATCCCCCAGGCGAGGCTGCGATCATTGGCGAGGCCCATGATGAG
>JBJOLA010000300.1:0-2861 GCA_046045815.1 Pseudomonadota bacterium | reverse complement strand
AGCTATGCGGATCATCCTTGCCCATTTTCTTCATATCGAATCGCTCGATCATCCCGAGCATCTGGAGGATCGTCGTGCCACCAGAAGATGGCGGGCCCATGCCGCAGACTTTATAGATGCGGTATGTGCCGCATAGCGCGGGGCGTTCTTTCGCTGTGTACCGGGCAAGGTCTTCCAATGAGACTGTAGCCGGGTTGCGCGCAGCGCCCGTGGTCGCGGTCTGGATCGCATTGGCATTGTCACCGCTATAGAACGCCTTGGCACCATCCCTGGCGATGGCCCGAAGCACAGACGCGAGCGCCGGGTTCCTCATCGTCTCCCCTGCCCGCTTGGGCACGCCGTCCTTCCAATAGAGCGCCTGCGTTGCATCGAACCCGGCCCATAGCCCTTTCATCATTGAAAGCGTCGCGGCGAGCCTGGGGCTGATCACAAAACCATCTTCGGCCAGCTTGATCGCGGGTGTGAACAGTTGCGCCCATTTAAGCTTGCCCCATTTTTTGTGGGCCGCCGCCATCAACGCAATGTTGCCGGGCACCCCCACCGATTTTCCGCCGGGAAAGGCATCCACAAACGCCATCGGTTTGCCGTCGGCACCCATGAACCGGTCCGTTCGCGCGGAACGTGGTGCTGTTTCCCGCCCGTCTATGGTCGCGATTTTGCCAGACTTGGCGTCGGTGTAGACAAGGAAACCGCCGCCGCCGATCCCGGAAGATTGCGGCTCCACCACCGTGAGCGCAAGCATCATCGCCATTTCGGCGTCTACCGCGCTGCCACCCGCGCGGAGAATTTCGCGCCCAGCCTCACTCGCCCGGATATCGGCAGAAGTCACAACGCCGCCCTTGGCAAATGCAGCAGAGGGCAAAAGGAGAAGGAGGGTTAGCGCGACAAATATTTTTCTCATGACAGACACCCTAGCCTTAAGCCGCGTCAACGCCAACTGCTTCGCTCAGCGCGGTGAAACCGTCCCGTCGCAAGCGCTGCGCAATGCCGTCTGCAATACGCTTCGCCAGTCCCGGCCCGTGGTAGACCAGGGCCGACTAGAGTTGGATCAGCGAAGCCCCTGCTCGAATGCGGGCATAAGCATCATCCGCGTCCGCGATCCCCCCGACGGCGATAAGGGGGAGTGCGCCTCCCGTCGCGTTGCGGAAATCAATCAACCGTTGGCGCGCAATCGGCGCAAGCGGCTTTCCAGACAGTCCCCCCGCTTCACTGGCGAAGCGCGACGTCAGTGCCGGGCGACTGATCGTGGTGTTTGCGATGATCAGGGCATCGACCCGGCCCACCGCAACTTTTGCGATATCGTCTATATCGGCGGCCTCAAGATCAGGCGCGAGTTTGAGGAAGATTGGAGGTCCACCCTCTCCCCGCGCCGCATTCACGGCATCGAGCAGTGCAATCAATGCGCCCTTATCCTGGAGCGCACGAAGCCCCGGCGTATTGGGGGAGGATATGTTGACCGTCAGGTAGGTCGCCACATCTGACATCATCTTCACACCGGCAACATAGTCCGCGATCCGATCCGCACTCTCCTTGTTGGCCCCGATGTTGACGCCCAGCACCCCGCCCGTAAAATTCCTCAGCCGCGCATGTGCCGCCGCCTGTCCGCCATTGTTAAAGCCCATCCGGTTGATCACCGCTTCATCCTCAGCCAAGCGGAACAATCGCGGCTTGGGGTTTCCGTCCTGAGGCAGCGGCGTGATCGTGCCGATTTCGACAAAACCGAAACCAAAGCCCAACATGGCGCGCGGCACCTGGCCATCTTTGTCAAATCCTGCTGCCAGTCCGACAGGCGAAGGAAAGTTTATTCCAGCAATTTGCGAAGCCAGTATCGGATCATGTCGTCTCCGCGAAGAAAACGGCATAAAACTAACGCATGTTATAGTTAACCGATGTGCTTTCTCGGGATCGATCAAGAATAATAGCGGGCGAGACAGATCAAAAATCGACATGATGTGCCCGCTAACATGGCTCTAGACTATCGTCAAAGACTGCAGCCAGACTGTCGATTCTATCCAAGACGCGAATCGAACAATCCCTTATTACCCGATTCGCGACCCGAGGGGCTCTCGAAGTAATTCGAGGAACCTTTAACTAAGGCTCGGCATTCCGAAGGGGGTGTCGGGCCTTTCTTTTTTCCGGGCCAATTATTTGGGCCGATGTCGATTCTATTCAACCAAGCCGCAATTTTGCAATTGCCCTGATTCTGGCGCCGCTAGGCAATGAAGGCGACCCGAAGGGTTTCCTCTCGCGAAGCCCTTTCCTTGGCCCGGTACAGTTTATGTGCCGGGCCACTTTTTTTTTGCGCACATCGCGGCTATGCTAAATTCAATCGGGCGTGTTGAGATGGGGAAAAAACATCTTGCTTGATATCGTATCGCTGCAATCGAGAAAAATCGGGTCACAGATATTGATACAGGTCGATTATGAGCCGCCGCCAAAGGAGCTGTCGCCGTATATTTCGGTCTACTACCTGTTCACGACCGATGAACCCTGCTTTGAGGACATTGAACGCGCGGACATCGCACAGTTTCGTTTCGTCCTGGAAGGCGATGCCGACATTGTGTTTGGCGATGGCCATGCGGACACTGTTCACCCCGCCTACATCATGGGTCCCAGAAACAAGGCGTCGCGGGTAACGGTGCGCGGCCCTGGGCGTGTGTTTGGCGTGGGCTTGCTGCCCGCTGGCTGGGCGGCCTTCACCAAATTGCACGCCGACAAGCATGTCAATCGCCTCATTGACGCCACCACCGTGTTTGGGGATGCGTTGCTGGATGTTCACGCAAGACTCCAGAAGCTGACAAATGTTCAGGAAATGGCGGCCGTGATGAATGCGAAGTCGACCCCCTTTTACAAATGTGCCG
>JBJOLA010000212.1:0-4968 GCA_046045815.1 Pseudomonadota bacterium | reverse complement strand
CCCCTTTCCTACACCCTCCAAGTTCTGCTATTGTTCTCCGATGACGAAACCACGGCGCAAGGCGGAGATTCGGTTGGCGGCGGCGCGGCGGGTGGGCGCGTTGTCGCTTGCGCCCATGCCTGCGCTGCCCCGGACGTGGCGGGATGTATTTCTGGAGGTGCTGGCGAGTGGCGGCTCTACCGCACTGGCGGCGCGGGCGGCGGGAAAGGCGCGGTCTTCGGTTTATGAGGCGCGCATCATCAGCCCGCGCTTTGCCGCTGCTTGGGATGAGGCGTTGATGGATGGGCGCGGGCGGGCATTTGGCTGGTCGCGCTACAGTATGGGATTGAGCGGGCAGCGCCACTCGGTTCAACGATGGATTGGAACGGTTCAACGATGAAAAAGCATCGACGCGTTGTGAACTTGTCCGGAGCCGCCCGAACTTCACACCCCTCATCTGAGCCGCCCTCCGAGCCATCCGCGCCGCGCCCGATCACACCCGGGCGCGGCGCTCCTGCCAATCAGGTGCCGACGCGGTTCAACCTTGCGTCGCGCGAGGTGGACGGGGATTGGCTCGATGAACGCGGCGAGATTGACGGCGGTGCACCGCCGCTCCGCACCACGGTGACGGTCGAAAAATCGAAAACGATTCTCGCCCGCAATACGTCTCCCGACATTCCGTTTGATCGCTCGATCAATCCCTATCGCGGCTGTGAACATGGCTGTATTTATTGCTACGCCCGGCCAACCCACGCCTTCCATGATCTGTCACCGGGTCTTGATTTTGAGAGCAAGCTTTTCGCCAAGCCTGATGCCGCAGCCCTCCTCCGCACAGAGATTTCGAGGAAGGGCTATCGTGCTGCACCGATTGCATTCGGCACCAACACCGATCCCTATCAACCGATTGAGGCGACCTGGAAGATCACCCGGGCATGCCTGCTTGTGCTTGCCGAAACCAACCACCCCATCACGATCACCACCAAGTCAGACCGGGTGATCCGTGACATTGATATCATCGCGCCGATGGCCGCGAAGGGGATTGCGGCGGTGGCGATTTCCGTCACGTCGCTAGATCCGAAAATCCACCGCACGCTTGAACCCCGTGCACCGCGCCCGGAAAAGAGGCTGGCGGCGATCAGGGCGCTCACTGCGGCAGGCATCCCCACCCACATCAATGTCGCGCCGATCATCCCAGGTATCACCGATCATGAACTAGAGGCGATCCTCGAAAGTGGTGCAGAAGCGGGCGCGGTGACGGCGAGCTATATTCCGATCCGTTTGCCCCATGAAGTCGCGCCCTTGTTCCGCGATTGGCTCGACGCGCACTATCCAGATCGCGCCGCGAAGGTGATGCATCTGATCCAATCATTGCGCGGCGGGAAGGATAATGATCCCAATTTCGGCAGCCGGATGCGCGGCACCGGCGTCTGGGCCGATCTCACGCGGACGCGCTTTGGCATTACGTGCCGCAAGCTTGGCCTCAACCGTGAAAAGATCATACTGCGGAACGACCTGTTTACGCCGCCAGAGGGCGCGCAAATGCGTCTGTTCTAATCGCTCAGCACCACATCCTTATACCGCGCCCGAAGCTCGGTCTTCAGGATTTTCCCCGTCGCCGTGTGGGGTATCTCATCGGTGAACAATATCTTGTCCGGCATCCACCATTTTGCGATCTTGTCGCTCAGATACGCCTTGATGCTGGCTTCCGTCACGTCGGCTGCGGGCTTCTTGACGACGATCAGCACAGGCCGTTCATCCCACTTCGGATGATAAAGCCCAATCGCCGCTGCCTCCGCCACGCCCGGACAGCCGACTGCCATATTCTCTAGCTCAACCGAGCTGATCCACTCGCCACCCGATTTGATCACGTCCTTGGATCGGTCGGTAATCTGGACGGTGCCATCCGGGTGGAGCATCGCGACATCACCAGTGTCAAACCACTGCTCATCCTCGGTCGCATCCGTCTCGGCTTTGAAGTAGCGCTTGATCACCCAAGGCCCGCGAATTTGCAGGCGGCCCGATGTTTCCCCGTCGCGCGGGAGGATGTTGTTGTCATCGTCCAAAGTCCGCAGCTCAACCCCGAACGGCGGGCGGCCCTGTTTGCAGACAATATCAACCTGTGCGTCAAAGCTCAGATCATCCCAGTCCGGTGTCGGTGCGCCCATCGTGCCAATCGGCGATGTCTCGGTCATCCCCCAGGCATGGCCGACGCGTATTCCCGCCTTCATGAGCCGCTCCACCATCGCTCGCGGAGCTGCAGAACCGCCGATGATCGCGGTCTTGAGCCTGCCGAGATCAGCCCCAGTCGCGTCCATATGCGCAAACATGCCGAGCCAAACAGTGGGTACGCCCGCCGAATGGGTCACCTTTTCGCGGATCATCAGGTCATGAATGACAACCGGATCATTGACCTGCGAATAGACAAACTTTGCGCCTGCCGCCGCGCCCGCCCACGGCAAGCCCCAGCTCGCCGCGTGGAACATCGGCACGATCGGGAACATCACCGTCTGCGCGGACATGTCGAACGCCGACGGTTGCAACCCGGCCATCGCGTGGAGCATCGTCGAACGATGTTCGTACAGCACACCCTTTGGATTACCCGTGGTTCCGCTGGTATAGCAGAGCATGCACGGATCCCGCTCGTCCCCGTCCGCCCATGCGATGTTGCCATCGTGCGGCGCGATCCACTCCTCGAAGCCGCCTTTGCCGTCAGCTGGATCATAGCAGATATACTGCTTGATCGATGTCCAGTGCGGCTTCAACCGGTCGATGATCGGCTGGAACTGCGCGTCATACAGCAACACCTGATCTTCGGCATGATTGGCGATGTAGATCAGCTGCTCATCGAACAGGCGCGGGTTGATCGTGTGGAGCACCCCGCCGACGCCAACTGCGCCGTACCAGCTGATCAGGTGGCGGCTATGGTTCATCGCAAAGGTTGCGATCCGGTCGCCTCTACCCACACCCGCGGCCTGCAATGCCTGTGTCATCCGCTTGGCATCGCGGCGAATGCCCGCCCAGTTGGTGCGTGTCTCACGTCCATCGGCCCACCGGCTGATGATTTCGCGCGTCCCATGTTCGCGCGCGGCGTGATCGATCAAATGCGTCACCCGCATCGTCCAATCCTGCATGCCTCCCAACATCACTTTCTCCACCTTATGAAACGAGCGCTAGCCTTGGCCCCGCTGTTCCCAGTTCAACTTTTTCAACGCCCGGCAAGATTTCGATCCGGGCCGCTACTTCGGCATCAAGTGCGAAGTCTCGGCCGAGCCGAAGTTCCGCATGCCCCCCCGTGATCGGCACATGGACGAGCAGCTCCCCGCGACCGCCGCGCGCATCGGCAAGTGCGTCCGCGAGGAGCGGCAAGGTGGCCATGTCGGAGATTGTGACGTCGATCTTGAGTCGAACATTGCTCACCAGCCCTTCGAACAGCTGGACGCGCTTCAACGTCACGCGCGGCGTTTCCTCCCCGGCGCGGCGGTCCAGCTCAACCGTAAACAGGGCGCAAGCGCCCGATTTTCCCGCTTCCTCAAGTTCGGCCGAAACCGCATCATCAAAGCAGCTCGCGATATATTGGCCGCTGGCATCCGAAATCGTCGCCATCATGTAGCGGCGACCACGCGCCGACGTGCGCCAGCGCACATCTTCGACCATGCCCGCCATCACCGCGCCGGTGCGCGATCCGTCAACAGCAGCAGGCTGGGCGCAAACGGCAGCAAAGCTCCGTGCCTTGTGGGCATCGGCAAGATGTCGGTACCGGTCCACCGGATGCGCCGAGAAATAGAAGCCGAAAGCTTCCTTTTCCTGCACCATCCGTTCGGCGAGGGACCAGTTCACGCCTTGCGGCAACTGCACGGCGGCGATGTTGGTTTCTTCGACGCCGCCGAATAGGCCACCCTGCCCGCTCGTCCGTGCGCTTTCGGCTTGCGAAGCCACGGCAAGGATCGTCTCGGCGGCCTGGAACACCGCAGCGCGGGCGGGTTCAACGCCATCAAAGCCGCCAGACCCTGCAAGGCTTTCGATCTGCCGCCGGTTTAGCAATCGCGCGCCGATCCGGTCTGCAAAATCATCGATCGACGAAAAGGGTCCGTTGGCGTCACGCTCAACACAGAGCGTTTCCATCGCGCCCTCGCCCACGCCTTTAAGCGCGCCGAGCGCATAGCGCACCGCGAGGCCGTCTTCATGGGCCACAACGCTATAATCTGCGATGCTCTTATTGACGCACGGTGGCAGGCACGTGACGCCCATCCGCCGCATATCGTCAGCAAAAATGCTGAGCTTGTCGGTGTTGCTAATGTCAAAGCTCATCGAGGCAGCGAAGAAATCCTCTCGATAGTGGGTCTTGAGCCAAGCCGTGTGGTAAGACAGCAACGCATAGGCCGCCGCGTGGCTCTTGTTGAAACCATAACCCGCGAACTTATCGATCAAATCGAACAGCTCATTCGCCTTGGTCGCGTCGATCCCATTCCGCTCCGCGCAGCCGGTCACGAATATACCGCGCTGGGCATCCATCTCACTCTGGATTTTCTTGCCCATCGCGCGCCGCAGTTGATCAGCGCCGCCCAGTGAGTAACCCGCAAGGATCTGCGCGGCCTGCATCACCTGTTCTTGATAAACAAAAATCCCGTAGGTCTCCGCCAAGATGGTTTCGAGCAAAACATGGGGATATTCGATAGGGACGCGCCCGTTTTTGCGGTCTCCGAACATCCCGATATTGTCCATTGGGCCTGGACGGTAGAGCGAGACGAGCGCGATGATGTCACCAAAGTTGCTCGGTCTCACCGACGCGAGTGTACGCCGCATCCCTTCAGATTCCAGCTGGAACACGCCGACGGTATCGCCCTTTTGCAGCAGCGCATAAACGGCCTCATCATCCCATTCGAGCGTATCCAGATCAGGGCGATCCCCCGTCCTAGCTTCGATCAGATCACAGGCTTTCTGCAGTACCGACAGTGTCTTCAGCCCCAGAAAATCGAACTTCACCAGCCC
>JBJOLA010000208.1:0-6039 GCA_046045815.1 Pseudomonadota bacterium | reverse complement strand
TGAAATAAATGTTGCACTGCACAGTAATCGGTTGAACCCCGGCAATTCCCCACTACATTACGACCATGCCAGACACTCAACTGCTCACCGACGCCATCACAAACAAGAAGTGCGTTACCGCAACCTACAACGGGGTGGAGATGATCCTTGCTCCGCACGCGCTTTACACAAAGCATGATGCAACCTTCATCGATGCCATCACGCTCAGCCGAGATGGCCAGCCGCCGCGTGAAAAGAAGCTGGGCAGTTTTAATATCAGCGGCCTGAAATCACTGGCCCTTTCTGCGCAGGATTTCGATACTGATCGTTTATTTGATCGCACTCTGGCAAAATATGTCGCCGTGACCTTGTGCATGGTCGAACGGGCCACATTCCGTTCTGCGCGGTAGCCGCCGACTTAGACGGCACGCGCCAGCGCGGGCGCCCGCGCAGTGATTTCCGCCGCACCCAAGCCCAAAAAGATCGCGTCGATAATTTGCGCCAACTTTTCATCGGTCGGGCGCGCATTGAAATGAAAGATCAGGTCTGGATTACAAAAGGGTTGAATCATCAGGTTGATCAGTGACACCGTGTGATCGATGCTCAGGCCCGGGAAATAGCCTTCTTCCATCGCCTCGGCGACAACGATCGCGAGATAATGATCCGCCAGATCAACATAGCCGCGCACGGTTTCGAAATGTTGGTAGCCAAGCTCGCAATAGCTTTTGAACAGATCAGGGTCAGCATCATGATCGGCGACCATCACCGCAAAGCGACGCTGGAAAAAGCCATACATTTTGTCCCGCACAGGGAGATCGGATGCGATCACATCTTCCATGATCCGGATCTTTTCCGCGAACCAGTTTTCGGCCACCGCCTCAAACAGCGCCTCCTTGCTCTCAAAAAAGCGGTATATGTTTGAGGGGGACATGTTTGCCGCACTAGCGAGCTCGCCCATGTTGATATCAATCGCGCCGCGATCACGGATCATATCCTCGACCGTATCGAGCAACATCTGTCGACTCGCGTCGATATCAGTTTGAGGGCGTGCCATCGGAAACCTCCGTATTATATCACCACTACAGTTCTGTGATATAATCGGAAAATCTTCAATTTACAAGGTGGCGCGAAATTTATCCGACGCAATAGTTTGGCAATGCAATCGGCGTGGTGCCCTTCACCCGCCACACGCCATCACCCAGCTGATAGGCGCGGCCCTGCGCAACCCGCTTTTCCAAGGTTTCACAGCCAACGGTTGCCGCAACATCCTTGATCGTGACGCCCTTCTGTGAGGCCAGGGACGTATAAGCCGCGCGGCGTTTGATGTTGATCGCATCCACTTCGGCGCGCAAAGCCGCACTCGGCGTCGTCCGGAAACCCAGATAGCCGTCAGCCTGTTCCCCCACGCTGCCTTCCGCCATCGCCGAAGACACCAAACTGACCGATTGGGCGATGGCAATGCCCGCACCCGCAGCGGCCAGAAGGCCTGCGGTCAGGATAGCGAAGGTTTTGGCATGACGTGTCATTTTGGAAACAACTCCGGGTTACTCGTTATCAGATCGCTCGCATCCTTTTTCAGGCTGAGCACGACCTCTTGCTTGATATTGACGTTGAGGTTGATCTCAATGGGCTTGTCAGGGGCCTTCACCGTGATGCAACCTGCGGCCATCAGTGAAAGGGCCAACAGGGATGCGGTCCGGTTCATGGACCCCGACGTCGCACCAGATCGTGCTTTCGTCAATAACAAGCGTGTCATCGCACAGTCTCGCTTTCTTTTGGCTGAACGGGTTTGTCAGGCTTCGGTGGGTTCGGAGGTGCCTGCAGTTGCGGCACCATCCGCTCGATCAGGCGCGTGGGGTCGTTGATGGAACGCGCGGTTTCAAACAATTGGCGGAACGGCGCGGTGATCGTCACGTTGAAAATGAACGGAAAATTCGTAAGGCCACTGACGTGGATCGGGATTGGAAGCTTGGCCCGAACGCCTTCAATGGGCGCTTGATTAACCCCAGCAAAGCGAACTTTGGTCACGATATCCCCATCGAGAGCGCCATCAAGATCAATCGCCAGCCGATTATATTTAATCGATTTCAGCGCATCAAAGGCGATTCGTCCCATTGTCCCGAGATTTTCGTTGGAGATTTCACCGACATAAGAAAGCGTGCCACCGCCCCGCGCGATGAGACTGCCGCCGACGATCCTGCCACCCTCTTTGTCAAACACCATCGGCAACGTGCCATCAAAAATTCCAGTCGCGGCAATGTTGTCAAATTCAAGCTGAGCGATGAAGCGCGCCGCATCTAGCCCTTCCACCCGGAACGTCATCCGCCGCTGCGCCGCTTCAGATAGATCGAGCGTAGTCGGCTCCAAAATTAGGAATCCCCCAGCAAATGGCCAGCGCCCGCCTTCGATTTGAACTTTGAGGCCAGGGAGCAGGCGGTAGCTGATCTCCCCGTCGAGCACCGCGACGCCGGGATTTATCGCCGCAATCGAAACGTGCTGGCCCGCTGGCGTCTCCAGACCGAGCAAATTGGAAAGCGAAATCTCCCCGCTTAAACCTGTAACCGGGCCGAACGCCGCAGCCATATCCATCGCGTTCGTACGGAACCCGCCGGTGCTGGTCACACCGTTAGATGTCCAGTTGATCTGCCCGCGTCCCTTCAACGTGCCGTTGACGTTTGCGATGACGCCCAAAGTGATCGGCGTAATCTCTTCTGGCTGGAGCGAAGGCCCAAAGGTCAAGCCCGCCACATCGAGCACCGCGCTGCCGGTTTCTGCCGCCAAATCATGGCTGATCGTAACGTGGCTGACGGCAACGCCACTTTTGGGTGCGATCAGCATTCCGCTTGCCGCGATCTTACCGTTTGCCAAGCGGAGGGTGAAATCCTTGCTGATCAGCGGACTGAAACGAAATGCGGGCGCGGCATCGGCCACCCGGAGATGGGCCTGTGTTGTGAAAGCGTCGCGCAGGAATTGCCACCTGCCCGCCGCTTCGGAAAGCAACAGCGGCACATTGGCAATCTGCCCTGATGTCCCCGTAAAGTGGCCTGACGCTGCGCCATTTTTGATCACCCCATTGATGCTGCCAAGATCGAGCAGGGAAAGGCGTGAAGTCGTGCCGAGCCGGATATTCGCACTGTCCAACCAGAAGTGGCTATCTGCCGTGCTCACCCGAGCCGATTTGGCCGCCAGCGTGATCGGGCTGCTGCCCAGCTTTCCCGCCAATCGCGGCGCGGCGATGTTGACCTGCCCACCCTTCAGGCAAACCCCAATCTTCGTCGGCGCCAGCGTCAAAGTCGAGATTTTGTAGGATGTGAACTGCACCGACAAGCACGACAGATCGAGCGCATTGCCCCGCACCGCAATCGGCAGGACGAGCCCCGTCACTTGCCCCCCGCCAAGTGGCCCGTCCAACGTTGCCATGGTGTCAAGCGAAAGACCGCGCGGACTGTAAGCAAAGCGCACCGGCGTCAGCGCCAGCCGCGTGTTCCGGCCCGCAAGCGGCGCAATGGTGGCGGTGCCACCCCTGCCGCTCAATCTTATAGTGCTCGCTGGGAAGCCGCCGCCCACCACTTGCGCGGTGCCGTTCAGCGCCAGCCCGCCGACCGGCCAGCTCAGTAGAATCGGCGGTGCGCCTTGCATCGCAATTTTTGCCCCGCTCAGGCTCTGCGCCTGCACCGATGACAATGACAGATGCCCCGATCCGCCAGACTGGGACAGCTCATAATGCGCCGTCGCGTCACCGCCCCGTGAGAGGCCCGTAAGCGCCTCCTCAAGGGCATTGGCGATGTCGACGAGGGGTGTGCCCGCCGCGCGCCTTCCCATGCCTCTCAGCCCCGCCAGAAGGCTCTGCGCCGGCACGATGCCGCTGAGCCTTGTCATCCCGGCCGATTGCAGCGTGACGGCTGTGCTTGCGTCTCGCCCGAGTTGATAGCCGCCCGAAAGTTCCGTCCGCCCCAGGGTCGCGTCTGAAGTCGTCGCGGAAGCCACCGTCAGTGCATATTTGCCCAACGTTCCAGACGAATCGCCGGCAAAATCAATCTGCCCGCCCAGTCGTTGCGCAGAAGCCCGGGCGGCGCTCACCCGATCAGCCTTCAGTGTGGCACTGCCCGTCCAGCGATCAAAGGCTTCTGAGGATGAAGCTTCTATATTTGCTACAGCCCGTTCAATGTGGTTCGCACCACATTTCACATTGGCAATCTGCAGCGGCCCATGAAATCCGGGCACCCGGTCCAAAACTGTGACGCGCCCTTCCGCGATCACACCCGTCATCGCACAACCGGGGATCGCCAGTTCAGGCGCAGCAAATGCCGACTGCGCGCTAAAGTGGCGGGCCAAATTTCCTTTGCCGTTTATCGTGAGCCCCAGCGGTCCGTAAGGCGTCTGCAGACCCATATTTGCGTCGGACAGCTCGACATAAATATCGGGGAAGCTGAACGGCTTCCCTGTCGGCTTGGGCAGCAATTTATCCACTTCGCCCAAGCTCAGACGCCCATCGATCAACTGACCGCGAAGCCGCACGCCGCTGGCGCGTATCGTGCTGATCGTCACACCCGAAAGCCAGGTGGTAAGCCCCACCTCTGCCCAATCCGCCGTCAAATCTGGCCGCGCCGGATCACCGACGACAAGATGTTCGATCCGCTGCGTATAAGGGCCGACCCGAGCGATGCGATATGTGGCCCGAACCTTCCGGCTGGCAAGCTGCGCGTCCGCAAAATGGCGGGCAATATTCTCACGCTCAAGCCAAAGTATCGCCAGGCCAAGCACGGCCAACCCAGCAACGACCAGCGCGATACGCAATACTCGGCTTCCAACACTCATGGGCCTTTCTAACTTACCCGTGACCGAATGTCGAAAGCTCAGACTGGGCGCATACATTTTTCACATTTGTGCCATTTGCACCGGCAGCGCGCCTCCTCTAGGGACCGGGCGATGGCCGTTTATACCCACCTCTCTGCCGAAGATATGGCTGATCTGATCGCTGAATATGATGTCGGTACACTCGTTTCTGCCAAAGGCATTGCCGAGGGCGTGGAAAATACCAATTATTTTGTCGAGACGACCCGAGGCCGTTTCATCCTGACACTCTACGAAAAGCGAGTGAACACGGATGATTTGCCGTTCTTCCTGGCGCTGCTTGATCATCTTGCCGCCAAGGGTTGTCCCGTCCCACGGACGATGCACGGCCGCGACGGTGAGGGCTTGCGGCGCTGGAACGGCAAATTTCTGGCGCTGATTGAGTTTCTGCCTGGCGTTTCGGTGAGCCATCCAAGCGCGGAGGCGGCCCGCGCGGTGGGTGCGGCTCTGGGGCAGATGCACGCGGCTGTTGCGGATTTTGGCTTGGCGCGTGCGAATGCGCTAGGCCCCGAGGGCTGGTACGAACTGGCCGCGCGTTGCGGCGCAGACCTCGACGTGATCGCACCCGGTTTGCAGGCGCGGGTTGAGGCCGAGTGCAACTTTCTTCGTGCACATTGGCCTACCGATTTGCCGCACTCGGTGGTGCATGCCGATCTCTTTCCAGACAATGTCCTGATGACCGGAGATCAGGTGTCAGGCCTCATTGATTTTTATTTCGCCTGCAACGACGTGCGCGCGTGGGATGTTGCCGTCACCCACGCCGCATGGAGCTTTGAGAGTGACGGGACCGGCTATAACCCGGCCGTTGGTGACGCGTTAATTGCAGGATACCAGGATGCTTTCGGCATGAGTACGGGGGAAGAGGCCGCGTTCAATATACTGGCGCGTGGTGCCTGCCTGCGGTTCCTCCTCACCCGCGCGTGGGATTGGCTCAACACGCCAGCTGGCGCTCTGGTGACGCGGAAAGACCCGCTCGCCTTTCTGCGCCGCCTTGATCATTACGCCGCCCTGTGAGCGAACTGATGAGTGAATTGCCGCAGGTCAAGATCGCCACAGACGGGGCATGCAAAGGCAATCCTGGCCCCGGCGGTTGGGGCGCGCTGATCCGCATGGGTGCGCGCGAAAAGGAAATCTCTGGTGGCGAGAAGCTGACAACGAACAACCGCATGGAATTGCTCGCAGCGATTCGCGGGCTTCAAGCGCTAA
>JBJOLA010000169.1:0-9576 GCA_046045815.1 Pseudomonadota bacterium | reverse complement strand
ATCATGGATTCTGATGGGGCTAACCACCGCTTCATTACCAACGGCCAGACACTGGCGCTTACCCCGCGCTTCTCGCCCGATTACAAATCCATCGTCTATCTCAGCTACATCGGCGCGCGGCCCCGAATTTTCATCTATGATATCGCGGCGGGCAAACAGCGGCTCGTGACGGAAAGCGCCAATCCAACGTTCAGCCCGCGCTTCTCACCCGATGGCAAGACAATTCTCTATGCGATGGCAATTGCTGGCAATACTGACATCTATAAAATCTCGGCGTCTGGCGGCACCCCGCAACGCCTGACGAACAATCCGGGCATCGACATTGGCGGCAGTTACTCCCCCGACGGCTCCAAGATCGTGTTCGAAAGCGACCGTTCAGGTAGCCAGCAAGTCTATGTCATGAGCGCGGATGGATCGAACCAGCAGCGCATCAGCTTTGGCGGCGGCCGTTACGCCACGCCTGAATGGAGCCCGCGCGGAGACTTGATCGCCTTCACCCGGATATCAGGAAATTTCCGCATTGGCGTCATGACACCGGGCGGATCGGGAGAACGTCTGTTGACCGACAGCTGGCAAGACGAGGCGCCCAGCTGGTCGCCCAATGGCCGTGTCCTTCAGTTTTTCAGAACGTCCCAAGGCGGCACCGGCAAGTCGAGCGTTTGGCAGGTGGATTTGACCGGCGTCAATGAACGGCGCATTCCTACGCCGCTGGATGGCTCTGATCCAGCCTGGGGTCCTATATTGCCATGATGAAGACCATATTGAGGAGAAGTGAAATGGCCAGTTTGAAAAGCACACTCATCATCGGAACCGCATTCCTCGCGCTCTCCGCCTGCGCCAAACAGCGCACCGAAATTCCACCCGCGCCGATTGGCACCGTCGGCGACACGAGCAGCGGGACGAGCAACGCTGGCAGTGTAGTTCGCGGCAGTCAGGAAGATTTTGTCGCCAGCGTCGCGGCAGACCGGGTGTATTTCGATACCGACCGGTTTGATATCGACAGTGAAGATCAGGCGACATTGCGCAGCCAGGCGCAGTGGCTCGCCAAATATTCCGCTGTCCGGGTCACGATCGAAGGCCATTGCGATGAACGGGGCACCCGCGACTATAATCTGGCTCTTGGTGAACGACGGGCAAATTCCGCCAAAAACTACCTCGCGTCGCTGGGTGTAGACGCCGCACGGATCAGCACAATCAGCTACGGCAAAGAACGCCCCGACGCGTTGGGATCAGATGAAGCAAGCTGGGCACGAAATCGCCGGGCGGTGAGCGTCACCGTGCGGTAATAACGCTGTGCTCAGTGCCGCGCAAAGACCGTGGGCTTTCCGGTTCCAAAGGCGATGACGTTATAATGATCGGCCTTCATGCCCGGCATTTCCATGCCCGGGGATCCCATTGGCATTCCCGGCACAGCGAGCCCGCGGACACCGGCAGGTTTGGTCGCCAGTAGTCGCTTCATGTCGGCAATCGGGACATGGCCCTCAAATGCCATCCCGTCGATAACCGCCGTATGACATCCAGCAAGCGCGGCGGGAACGCCGATGCTCTTATCGAAAGCGGCGCGGTTGGCGTCGTCCACGATTGTGACATTCCGACCGAACGCCGCACGCACTTGGGCCGCCCATTTCTCACAGCAACCACAGCCGGGGTCACGGTGCATGATGATATTGGTCACAGCCAACGCAGGCGACGCGGTGAGGGCCAGGGCGAGGATCAGCTTTTTCATGTGAGTTCCTTTCGGCGATGTTTTGGACTGGAGACGCTTGGAACGCCAGCACATTCTCCGATTCGAGCTTAGCTCATCCAGCGCTTGAACCATGCTAATCCTTGCTTCCAGCCTTCCTCGGCGGCCGTTTGGTTGTAGCTTGGGCGGTAATCAGCCATAAAACCGTGGTCAGCGCCCGCGAACATGGTGATTTGGGAGCGCGATTTGGCGGCGGTGAGGGCGGCCTTCATCCGTTCGACATCGGGCAGGGTGATGCCCTTGTCGAGCGCCCCATAGAGGCCCAGCACCGGCGCTTTGAGGTTGCTGACGACATCAATCGGATTGTGGTTCTGAAGCGGATTGGCGGTGCCGACGAGCCTGCCGTAGCACGCCACACCGGCCTTGAGCTTCGGATTGTGCGCGGCATATAACCAGGTGATCCTCCCGCCCCAGCAGTAGCCGGTGATGCCAAGCTTTGATGCGCTGCCACCATCCTTTGCGGCGAAGACTGCCGCCGCATCAAGGTCTGCCATCACCTGCAAATCAGGGACCTTGGAGACGATTTCAGCGAACAATTTCTTGAAGTCTGTCACTTGCGTCGCGTCGCCCTGACGCTGATAGAGATTGGGTGCGATGGCGTAATAGCCTGCTTTGGCATAGCGTCGGCACATGTCTTTTACCCATTCATGGAGTCCAAACACTTCCTGCACGACGAGGATGACGGGGGCGTACTTCTTGCCCGTGGGGCGCGCCCGGTACGCGCTCATGGCGATCCCGCCTGTTGGGAACGCAAACATGCCAGCATCGATCCCCACTGTATCCGTGATGATTGTCGAGGCCGCGACGGGCTGTGCGAACAGCGCATATCCCGCGATAACCGCCGTGCCAGTCATCGCAGAGCGGCGGTCCAACTGCGTTGATCGCGCCCAATTCTCGGTTTCAGGCAAAGGGGGTTTCGTCATGGCAATCCTCCGTTCTCGGCGGGTTTACCAGCCAAAGCAGTGCGAGAAAAGGCGAACGTTTCGCCCCGACTTTTTCGGCTAAATCAAAGGCGTTTCTGGGGGATTTAATCAGTTGTACACCACTTAGGCTTACGCGATTCCAGATATAAAAATGTCGCGTAGCAGAGGTGCTGGTCTTGGTGAGTGAAGCAAAACGACTGCGCGCAGTAGTACCTGCGGGCCTTGAGGAATGGGTCGCAAACAGGCAGGCCAGTGCTTATTTCCGTAGCGCAAAGGCCTCGGCCTGGCCCCAGGTGTTTAGCTCGGCATTGCTGTTTTTCGCCTTCTACATTGCAGCCCCGACCAAGGGTTTTGCCGTTGCGTTGGCGGCCTCCTGCATCATCATGTTTTTAGCACGCGGACGTATCCAATCGCGTTCGCGTAAGCTGGGTGAGGAACGCACTCCGCTGAACCTGATCACCCAGATCGAACATAACGCCATGCTGCTGGCACTACCGTTCAGCATTGGAACAGCTTATTATCTGCCGTTGGCGGCCTCCAAAGTACAGCTCCTGATAGCGATTGGCGCGACCGCGATGATTGGCACCGCAGGGCTGTCATTTCGATATGTGATCAAGGCAGCGTCTTGGTTTTTGGGGATACTCTCGATGGGTCTGATCATTGGGCTGGTCCAGCTCGGCGGTTGGGAGGTCAGTCTCGCGATCATTGCGGTGGGGACAGCCGCGATCCGTATCAACCGGATGGCGAGCATCGCGTCGGACTCCTTTGTGATGCGAATCCTGCGCGAACGCGAACTCCACGCAACGTCGGAAACCGTGAGTCTGTTGCTCAATGATTATCAGGATCAAGGATCAGATTGGCTATTTGAGCTGGATCGCAACGGCAACATGGTTTCGGTGAGCCCGCGCTTTGCGCAAGCTGCGGGCAAAGACCCAGCAGCCATGAATGGTCGGCGCTTTGCCGATCTCTTTCTGGGCGGCCCGGAACAAGATGAGCTCGCCGCCCATCTCGCGAAGGGAGTGCCATTCCGAGACCTAGCATTACCTCTGGCGAACACGCCCAAAAGCGAAAAACACTGGTGGTCAATCAGTGGCAAGCCCAGCACGGCAAACCCCTCCGCGATCGTTCGGTTCCGCGGGTTCATCTCCGACATTAGTGCCGAAAAACAAGCACAGGCTCGCGTCCGGCACATGATTCATTTCGATAGCCTCACCGAGCTGCCCAATCGGGTGATGCTGGCACAGGCGGTAAACGGCACCTTTGCACTTCGATTAGAGAATAATCGCATCGCATTGCTGCTCATCGATTTTGATCATTTCAAAGCGATCAACGATATGTACGGGCATCCGGTGGGTGACGCATTTTTGAAGGATGCGGCTCAAAGGCTGTCAGCAACGCTGGAACGCAGTGGACTTGGCGGCGAAGCAGGATTGATCGCACGTCTCGGCGGCGATGAATTTGCCATCTTTGTTGCTGGGCAGGACGCCGGTGATCAAAGTGTGCGACTGGCTGACCTGCTGGTTTCCGCGATGGCTACTGAGTTCGATGTTGCAGGCCATGTTATCGAATCCGGGGTTAGTATCGGTATCGCGTTGGCTCCTGATCATGCCGATGGCTATGATACATTGCTCGCCAACGCAGATATTGCGCTCTACGCAGCCAAGGCCAATGGTCGGGGAACATGGGAAATGTTTGCACCAGGCATGGATGTGGCATTGCATGAACGCCACGCGCTTGCCCGTGATCTTCGCACCGCCGCGTCGAAGGGCGAACTTCGCCTGTTTCTTCAACCATTGGTTGACGTGGAGTCGGGCAAAAATACAGGCTTTGAAGCATTGCTACGTTGGGAACACCCTGAGCGTGGCCTCGTCATGCCCAACGATTTCATCCCGATCGCGGAAGAAACGGGGCTGATTGTGCCGGTCGGCGAATGGGTAATCCGCACGGCAATGGCGGAGGCAGCGAGTTGGGAGCAACCTTACAACATCGCGATCAATCTTTCACCGGCACAGCTCCGTAGCGCGAACCTCTTGCCGACGGTGGTGAACGCGCTGGCGGAAACGGGGATAGACCCTGCCCGCGTCGAATTTGAGATTACTGAAACGGTGTTGCTGCACGACAGTGAGGCGAACATCGCTATCCTCAACCGGCTACATGCCCTTGGTTTCAAGATTGCGCTTGACGATTTCGGAACGGGCTATGCCTCGCTCAACTATTTGCTGACCTTCCCGTTTGACAAGATCAAGATTGATCGCAGCTTTGTAAATGATCTTGAAAATCGCACCGAGGCGCAGGCCATTGTTGGCGCGGTGATCAGCCTCGCCAATCAGCTTGGCATGTGCACGCTGGCAGAGGGCGTTGAACATGAGGCGCAGCTCACAAGTCTGCGGGCGCATGGGTGCGAAATGGTTCAGGGCTGGTTGTTCGGAAAAGCGATGCCAGCGGACCATTATGATTCGATGCGCCGCGTCGTCGCTGAGACGTTGCCCGCACTCGTTCAATTTCCGCGCAAAGCAGCCTAGGATGCAAAGAAAAGACCCGACGGATTGCTCCGCCGGGTCCACAATATTCTTTGCAAGTCTCTATCAGTCGCGGCTGCCAAACAGTCGGAGCAGATACAGAAACATGTTGATGAAATCGAGATAGAGCTGAAGTGCGCCCATCACGACGGTTTTCCCAACCATATCACTCCCTGCTACGGCGCTGTACATCGATTTGATGCGCTGGGTATCATAGGCTGTCAGTCCGGCAAAGATCAGCACACCAATGCCACTGATCACCATGCTGAACATGTCAGACTTCAAGAAAATGTTGATGATGCCCGCGACGATCAGGCCGATGACGCCCATGATCAGGAAAGTCCCCATGCCGGAAAGATCCTTCTTGGTGACATAGCCAAACAGGCTCAGCCCCGCGAAAGCCGCTGATGTTGCGAAGAACACCTGGGCGATCGACGTGCCGGTATAGACGAAGAAGATTGTTGAGAGCGCGAGGCCGTTAACCGCAGCATAGGCCCAGAACACCATCTGCGCCGTCGCGGTCGACATTCTGTTGATGCCAAAGCTCAGCGCCAGCACGAAGGCGAGCGGCGAGAACATCACCAGATATTTCAGGATGCCGGGTCCGAACATCACGGCTTCGGCATAACCGCTGCGTGCAAACAACAGCGCGACGATGCCGGTCAGCAAAACGCCAGACGCCATGTAATTGTAAACAGAAAGCATGTAGGAACGCAGGCCCGCATCATAGGCAACACTCTGGCTGCCAACACTCGTAGCGGCGGGTGCGCCCATCAGGGGATCAGACCAATTGGCCATTTGAAACACTCCTTTGCCCGGCACCAGCGCCGGATGAAGTGAATATTGGTCTAATCGCTGCAAATTTCAAGCGAAACACGACATGCCGCGTCCGAATCTGCCTTGATTGAACTGCCTCCCGGCCCCATTTAGGGAAGATGCTGATAGAAACTGAAACAACACCGAATCCGGCAACGCTCAAATTCCTCCCCGGACGGATCGTCATGGACAGCGGAACGCGCGACTTCGCGACGCCCGAAGAGGCTGAAATTTCTCCGCTGGCGGACATGCTGTTCTCGCTCGGCGATGTGACAGGCGTGTTCTTTGGCAAGGATTTCGTATCGGTGACGGCGGGGCCCGGCACGAACTGGTCTGACCTCAAGCCCGACGTGCTCACAGTGATGCTGGATCATTTTACCGCCAACATGCCGCTGTTCAATGCCGCAAGCGCCAGCTTTTCAGTGCCAATGGACAGTGTGAAGTTCGTCGATAATCCGGCGGATGAGGACATCATTATCCAGATCAAGGAATTGATCGAAACCCGTGTCCGCCCGGCCGTGGCGAATGACGGGGGTGATATAATTTACCAGGGATTTGATCAAGGCAAAGTCTATCTCAAGATGCAGGGTGCCTGTTCAGGCTGTCCGTCGTCCACCGCCACGCTCAAGCAGGGCATTGAATCCCTGCTCAAACATTATGTGCCAGAGGTCACCGAAGTCCTCGCGGTCTGAAATTCCTTTTAGAAAGGCTACCGAATGTCCCAACCGCTTGACGCTGCGGCGCTCGATCAACTGTTCCGCGCCGCCCGCAGTTATAATGGCTATCTCGATAAGCCTGTGACGCGTGACCAGATGGATGCGATCTGGGAATTGATGAAATTCGGGCCAACGTCGGCCAACTGTCTGCCTGCGCGGCTTGTATGGGTCAGTAGCCCGGAAGCCAAAGCCAAGCTTGCGGCACAGGCTGCAGAAACCAATCAGGCCAAAATTCTCGCCGCGCCCGTAACGGTGATCATCGGGATGGACATGGAGTTTTACGAACAACTCCCCGAACTCTTCCCGCCTGCTGACGCGCGGAGCTGGTTCGTGGGCAATCCCTCCCTTTCCGATCCCACCGCTTTTCGCAATTCTTCGCTTCAAGGCGCTTATTTAATGTTGGCGGCACGCGCGCTGGGTCTTGATACGGGTCCGATGTCCGGCTTCAATCCTGCTGGTGTAGACGACGCTTTCTTTGCAGGAACGACGGTAAAGTCGAACTTCATCTGTACCATCGGCTACGGCGATCCGGCGAGCATCTTTGGCCGATTGCCGCGCCCCGGCTTTGACCGGTTCAACACCGTCATCTGATTGTCGATGAGGACTCTCGCCATTGAGACAGCGGGAGCCGCATGCTCGATAGCGTTGATCGACGGTGATGTTCTTGTCGCGGAAAGACACGAAATCGTTGGACGTGGCCATGCCGAGCGGCTGATCCCCTGGATCGCGGGGTTGCCGGATGGTGGCCATGCGGGCCAGATCGTCGTGGGGTGCGGCCCGGGAAGCTTTACGGGTGTGCGGATTGGGGTCGCCGCCGCGCGTGGCCTAGGGCTGGGGTGGAACGTCCCAGTGTTCGGCGTGTCCTCGCTTGCACTGCTAGCAATTGGCTGTGAGGCTGATTTTTTTACGGTTGCCGTGGAGGGTGGGCACGGAGAATTGTTTGTACAAAATTATCAGCGCCGGCCATTCACCCAGACCAGCCAAGTGCAGTCATTGACCCCGGGTGCCGCAGCGGCGATCGCGCTGCCGCTGGTCATCGGCAGTGGCGCGCACCGTGTAGTTGATGCCCGTGGTTCGGGTGAAGCGCGGGATGCCGTTGCCAGCGCCAGTGCGGTCAATTCGATCCCTGCGGCCCTTTATCTTATACCAGTCCGTCCAATTTATGGGCGGAGTGCCGACGCGAAACTTCCAGCGTGACGGAATTGCTCAACATAAATGCCGCAGCGGCGCGGGATATAGATGAGATCATGCCCATCATGGCAAGTGCGTTCGACGCGCATTATGGTGAAGCATGGACCGCTGCACAGTGCGCGGGGATACTTTCACTTCCCGCCAGCTGGCTGTTAGTCGGGCGTTTTGGCCCGACTCCGGTGGGCTTTGCACTGACGCGATATGTGCTGGACGAGGCGGAACTTCTGCTGATCGCAGTAAGTCCGACGCATCAAGGCAAAGGGGTAGGGCGGCGCTTGCTCGAACAAGTAATCACTGATTGCCGTGTCAATCACGTCAGCAAAGTTCATCTTGAAGTTCGGGCCAACAATGAGGCTCGTCGGTTCTATACAAGTCATGGATTTTCACAAACCGGCATCCGCAAGAATTATTATCGCGGCGTCGCCGGTCAACTGACGGATTCCGTAACGCTAACCTGTTTGATTTGAGATTGGACTAAACTTGCCTTGATCCAACTGTTGATTAAGAGTAAACCGATCATGGTCGCGATAGTCGGACAACCGGCACACCACCGAGATTAAAAATTCAAAAAACAAAAGGCAGCGAGAAAATGACAGAAACATCAGAAATGCAAGAAACATTTATCACATTAACGGCGGATATTGTCGCCGCGCATGTGAGCAACAATTCGGTTGCCGTATCGGACCTCCCCACCTTGATTGCTAACGTACATGGTGCGCTCGCTGCACTTGGCGGCGGCGCAGCTGCGCCTGCTGTTCGGCAGGAACCTGCGGTTTCGATCCGTGCGTCGATCAAGCCAGACTATATCATTTGTTTAGATGACGGTAAAAAGCTAAAAATGCTCAAGCGCCACTTGATGACGCACTACGGTATGACGCCTGATGATTATCGCGCGAAATGGGGTCTTCCTGCGGATTATCCGATGGTTGCACCAAATTATGCTGAAACGCGCCGTATGCTTGCGAAGAAGATCGGTCTGGGACGCAAGCCCGGCAAGCTAAAGAAATAAGCTTCTGGTGCGGGCCATGCATTGATTTGCCCCGTGGTCGCTCTAAAAGGCAGATCATGTATAGCCCGCGCCGAATAGTCTGATGTCCCGTCGTATCGACGTAGAAGCGCTTTGCGCTGAAAAGGGGTTGCGCATAACGGAGCAGCGCAAGGTGATTGCGCGCGTGCTTTCCGATTCAGAGGACCACCCCGATGTAGAGGCTTTGCACTTGCGCGCCTCAGCCATTGATCCCGGCATTTCAATCGCCACTGTTTACCGCACCGTTCGATTGTTCGAAGAAGCGGGCATTTTGGAACGCCACGATTTCGGCGATGGCCGCTCGCGCTACGAAGCGGCTGCCGAGGCGCATCACGATCATTTGATTGATGTCGAAACAGGCCGTGTGATCGAATTTGTCGACCCCGAACTCGAAGCGCTGCAAAAAATGATCGCTGAGAAACTGGGCTTCCGCCTCGTCGATCACCGCATGGAACTATATGGTGTAGCGATTGACCGCAAGGCCTGATCGCGTCAACCCGCGCGCGGTGTTGCGGCTGCTTCTTATTGCCCTGCTGCTGATCGGCATATTGCCCTTGCATGGCCTTTGGAGGCTTTTTCGACTCCGGTCCCCTTGGCCAACGCTGTTTCTCAAATCGGCCAGTCACGCGGCGGGATTGCG
>JBJOLA010000154.1:0-3383 GCA_046045815.1 Pseudomonadota bacterium | reverse complement strand
CGTCGGCCAAGGGCATTGTTGTCATGAACACGCCGTTCGGCAACTCGATCACCACTGCTGAACATGCCATCGCCCTGATGTTCGCGCTCGCACGTCAGCTGCCCGAAGCCGATGCCTCAACCCAAGCCGGCAAGTGGGAAAAGAACCGCTTCATGGGCGTCGAAGTGACAGGCAAAACGCTCGGCTTGATCGGCGCGGGTAACATTGGCTCCATCGTCGCCAGCCGGGCACTTGGCCTCAAGATGAAGGTTGTCGCGTTTGATCCCTTCCTCACGCCAGAACGTGCGGTGGAAATGGGCGTTGAGAAGGCGGACCTCGATACGCTCCTTGGCAAGGCAGATTTCATTACGCTGCACACCCCGTTGACCGACCAGACGCGCAATATCCTCTCGGCAGAAAATATCGCCAAGTGCAAAGCGGGTGTGCGGATCATCAACTGTGCGCGTGGTGGCTTGATCGACGAAGTGGCGCTAAAGGCAGCACTCGATTCCGGCCATGTCGCAGGCGCAGCACTGGACGTTTTCGTGACCGAACCCGCGAAGGAATCTCCGCTGTTTGGCACGCCGAATTTCATCTCGACGCCGCATCTCGGGGCGTCAACCGATGAAGCGCAGGTCAATGTCGCGATTCAGGTTGCCGAACAACTTTCGGACTATCTGGTGAGCGGCGGCGTGACCAACGCACTCAATATGCCGTCGCTTTCTGCCGAAGAAGCCCCCAAACTGCGCCCCTATATGGCGCTCGCTGAAAACCTGGGGTCGCTGATCGGCCAATTGGCGCATGACAATCTCACCAACATTTCAATCGAAGTTGAAGGCGCTGCGGCGCAACTCAACATCAAGCCGATCACCGGCGCGGTTCTGTGCGGCCTGATGCGCCGTTATTCCGACACGGTGAATATGGTCAACGCACCCTATCTTGCCAAGGAGCGCGGGCTTGATGTCCGCGAAGTGCGGCATGACAAGGAAGGTGTTTATCACACCTTGCTCCGCGTCACGGTGGAAACCGAAGCCGGGCCGCGTTCGGTTGCCGGAACTCTATTTGGCAACACCGAGCCTCGTCTGGTGGAGATTTTCGGTATTGGTATCGAGGCCGATCTCAGCGGGAATATGCTCTACATCGTTAACGAAGATGCACCCGGTTTCATTGGGCGAGTTGGGACGTTGCTCGGTACGGCGGGGCTCAACATCGGGACATTCCATCTCGGTCGCCGCAGCGCAGGCGGGGAGGCCATTCTTTTGCTGTCTATGGATGATGCCATTCCCGATGCCGTCCTTCAGGAAGCTGCGAAGCTTCCCGGCGTAAAAACGGTGAAGGCATTGAAGTTCTAAGTCTGCTTTGACCAAGCCTGAAAATCCGCTCATCCTGAGTAACGGCTGAGCGTAGCCGAAGACGTGTATCGAAGGACGATGGGCGCCCTTCGATACGGGCTTTCGACAAGCTCAATCCTCACTCAGGATAAGCGGAATTTGTAGTGTCGCATTTTGTGAAAGTAGAAGCTAAAGCGCTGCCACAATGACCATCACACTCCTTCCCACCGGCTTTCGTGACCGGCTTCCTCCCGAAGCGGACGCGTCTGCGCGACTGGTGCGGGCGATCCTCGATACTGTTGCAGCATACGGCTATGAACGGGTGCAGACCCCGCTGGCCGAATTCGAAGCAAGTCTGACCGGCGCGCTGGGCACGCGCCCGCGGGATCTGTTGCGCTTCGTTGATCCCGTTTCGGGTGAGACGATGGCGGTTCGCAGCGATATCACCGGCCAGATCGGGCGGATCGCGACGAGCCGGATGGGGCATCACCCTCGCCCGCTGAGGCTTTCATACGGCGGACCCGTGGTCAAACTACGCGCGACCCAACTCCGCCCGGAGCGAGAAATGATGCAGGTCGGGGCTGAGTTGATCGGGCTAGACAATGTCGCGGCGGCGTCTGAAATTATCGCGGTTGCGATTGAAGCGATCAAGGCCACCGGCGTCAAGGACATCACGCTCGATCTGACAATGCCAGACCTGATCGACGTCTTGGCACCGGAAGGCTCAGCAGAGGGTGTACAAGCGCGCCTGGACGCCAAGGATGTGGCGGGTGTACCGGAGGCCTATGCTCCTCTGATCGCGGCCGCTGGCCCCTTTGCAGAGGCTCAGGCACGGTTGCGTATTTTTGACGCCGATGGCGTACTGACGACGCGCCTTGATGCGCTTGCACAAATTGTGGCCACGCTCCCGGCTGACGTCCGCGTTACGCTCGACCCGACCGAGCGCCACGGCTTTGAATATCAAACTTGGCTCGGCTTCTCTCTCTTCTCCGCTCAAGCTTCGGGCGAGATCGGGCGCGGCGGCAGCTACAAAATAGGTGAAGAAGCCGCGATTGGTTTCTCAGCATTCGTCGATCCCCTGATCGATGCGGGCCTGGCGCAGGATGAACGCCGCCGCCTGTTTCTGCCGGTCGGTACGAACCCGAAGAAAGCCGCACAGCTTCGGGCTGACGGATGGGTGACAGTTGCGGCCTTGTCAAAAGACGATACAGCACAGTCGCAAATCTGCACCCATATTCTCAGCGACGGCAAACCTGTCCCCAGCAAGAAAGCTTAATCGAGTGGCAAATGTAACGGTGATCGGTGCCCAGTGGGGCGATGAAGGCAAAGGCAAAATCGTTGACTTGTTGGCCAGTCGTGCTGACGTCGTGGTGCGCTTTCAGGGCGGTCATAACGCGGGCCATACGCTTGTCGTAGGCAATGAGACGTACAAACTTTCGCTGCTGCCATCTGGTATTGTGCGCGGCACGCTGTCGGTCATCGGCAACGGTGTGGTTCTCGATCCTTGGCATTTCCGCGATGAAGTCGCGAAGCTCAAGGCGCAGGGCGTGGATATCAACCCGCAGAACCTCCACATCGCCGAAACCTGCCCGCTGATCCTGCCGTTCCACCGCGACCTTGACGGTCTGCGCGAAGATGCGAGCGAATTCAAAATTGGCACCACGCGGCGCGGCATTGGCCCGGCCTATGAAGATAAAGTCGGTCGCCGCGCGATCCGTGTCTGTGATCTCGCCCATCTCGACGATATTGAACCGCAAATCGACCGGCTTTGCGCGCATCACGATGCGCTGCGCGCCGGGTTCGGCCTCGGTGGGATCGACCGTCAGCGGCTCATTGACGATCTGTGGGACATCGCGGCCTTCATCCTGCCATTTGCCAAGCCCGTATGGCTCGAACTCAATGAGGCCAAAAAACAAGGCAAGCGCATTTTGTTTGAAGGCGCACAGGGCATGTTGCTCGATGTCGATCACGGCACCTATCCGTTCGTGACCTCTTCCAACACTGTCGGCGGCTCGGCTTCGGCTGGCTCTGGTCTCGGCCCGGCCGCAGCGGGCTATGTTCTGGGTATCGTCA
>JBJOLA010000127.1:0-2949 GCA_046045815.1 Pseudomonadota bacterium | reverse complement strand
AGTCGCCGCGCTCGTTCTGTTGGCGCGCCGGGTGAAGGCTGCGGGAGAACGGGGTGCCTCAATCGCCATCCACAGTGCCTTCGGTATTCAAATCATCCTTGGTGTCATGGCGGTGCTGAGTGGGGTGAGCATCATCGTCGCCGTGCTCCACCAAGCGGTCGGTGCGCTGTTGGTTGCCAGCACCGTATGGGGCGCGCATATCTTGGGGCGCTCCCGACAATAGAAAGCCCGATCATGACCGACCAAGCCCCGATCAATTCCCCCTTTGGTTACCGTTCAACGACGCAAGAGGTTGTCGCCGGGATCGACCTGACGGGAAAGGTGGCACTCGTCACCGGCGGCTATTCCGGGTTGGGAAAGGAAACCGTGCGGGCTCTGGCCGGCGCTGGTGCGACAGTTTTCGTCGCCGCACGTCGCCCAGATGTCGCCAAAGTGGATCTCGAGGGCGTGACAGGGAACGTCCATATCGTGCAGATGGACCTTTCAGACCCCGCTTCGATTGACGCCTTCGCAACGAATATCGCGGCGCAGACATCCAAACTTGATATCCTGATCAACAACGCTGCAATCATGGCCTGCCCGCTCGCCCGGGACGAACGCGGCTATGAAAGCCAGTTCGCCACCAACCATCTCGGCCATTTCCAGATGACCGCACGGATATGGCCGCTGCTAAAGGCGGGCGGCGCTGGCACACGGATCGTGGTGTTATCCTCCATCGGCCACGCGCGCGGCGGCATTGATTTTGAGGACATTCATTTTGAACGGCGCGCTTACGAAAAATGGGCGGCTTATGGTCAGGCCAAATCGGCCAACGCCTTGTTCGCGGTCCAGCTGGACGAGATCGGCAAGCAATACGGGATCCGCGCCTTTGCCGTCCACCCCGGTGGGATCAAGACCCCGCTCCAGCGTCACCTGACGATGGACGAACAGATTGCGATGGGGTGGTATAAGCCCGACGGCAGCCTGATCGACCTGTTCAAATCGGTTGAGGCAGGTGCCTCCACCAGCGTCTGGTGCGCAGTTTCCCCGCTGCTCGAAGGCGAAGGCGGCGTCTACTGTGAGGATTGCAACATTGCCGTGCTGTGGGAAGACGGTATGCCGCCTTACGCCGGGGTGCGGCCCCATGCGATCGAACGGGAATTAGCAGCAAAACTCTGGACCGCGAGTGAGGCGATGACGGGAGTGCAGTTCCCTTAGCTGTGGCTATGCGCTGCCCAGTTCCGGCGCGCTGGTCGGCTCCCATCGTTCGGATTGAAAGCGGATGGCTGGCGTGATGATATGGGCATCATCATGCTCAATCCACAGACCGCGTTCGGCGATATGGGGCTGGTCCAGCGCCTCGCGGAAATCGAGAACGGGTGCGAAGCCGACATCCTTATCCGCGAACCACGCCGTCCATTCATCGCGAGTTTTGGTGGCGAAAGTGGTGCGGAGGAAGGCGATGAATTCACCTTGGTCGCCCGCCTCCTTTTCTCCCAAAGCAATAAGATCGGCACGGCCAAGCGCGGTCATCAAATTGGTAACGAACTTCATCTCGCGTGCACCCAGCACAATATGTTTGGCATCACTTGTGGCATAGACCTGGTAGAAAGCCGCGCCGCCGAGCGAACGTTGGCGGGAGGAGCTTGGGGCAGGACCACCCGCAATCGCACTACCGGCGGTATGGGCACACCAGGGGAGCAGACTGTCGAACATCGCGCAGTCGATATAGTCACCTTTGCCGGTCCGTTCCCGCCCGATCAGCGCCATTAGCACGGCCGAAAGCCCCGTCAGGCCAGCAGCCATATCTGACGCCGCGACTCCGGGCACAACGGGGGTGCCATCTGCGCCGTCATTGACCGACATAAACCCAGCGAGCGCTTGCACCGCCAGATCATGCGCCGGATGATCGGCGAGCGCCCCGTGCTGACCAAAAGCCGAGATTGAGCAATAGATGATCGTGGGATGGCGCGCACGCACCGCATCATAGTCAAAGCCCAGCCGCTTCATCACGCCGGGTCGGAAGCCTTCGATCAGGACATCGGCATCCGCGATCAGTTCCCACAAGCGCGCCTTGCCGCCTTCGGATTTGAGATCAAGGGCAACACTGCGTTTGCCGCGATTGAGATTGCGAAACCACACGGACTGCCCCGCCTCCGCGGGCAATTGCGCGCGCGAAGGGTCTCCGACTTCGGGTTCCACCTTCCAGACCTCGGCCCCCTGATCGGCCATCATCATCGTCAGCATCGGGCCAGGGAGGAACAGGGACAGATCCACCACCGTGATGCCCGATAGCTTGCCCATACTGGCTTAATCCCTCAACAGTTCGTTGATCGCGGTCTTGCTGCGGGTCTGGGCGTCCACCCGCTTGACGATCACGGCGCAGGCCAGACTTGGCCCCGGTGATCCATCAGGCAAGGGTTTGCCGGGCAGCGCGCCGGGCACAACGACAGAATAGCTCGGCACCCGACCGACGAAAACCTCTCCGGTGCTGCGGTCAATGATCTTGCTGGTGGAGGAGAGAAACACACCCATTGCGAGCACCGCGCCTTGTTCGATGATCACGCCTTCCACCACTTCGGAACGTGCACCGATGAAGCAATCATCCTCAATGATGACAGGGTTGGCCTGGAGCGGTTCAAGCACCCCGCCGATGCCAACGCCGCCAGACAGATGAACATTCTTGCCGATTTGCGCGCAACTGCCAACCGTGGCCCAAGTATCGACCATTGATCCCTCACCTACGCTGGCACCGATGTTCACAAAGCTTGGCATCAGCACGACATTCTTGCCGATATATGCGCCCGCCCGGACGACCGATCCGGGGACCGCGCGGAAGCCCGCCTCACGAAAGCGGTTTTCACCCCAGTTGGCGAATTTACTCGGCACTTTGTCCCACCAGTTGGAGCCGCCAGGACCGGGCATGATCACATTGTCATTCAGGCGGAAGGAGAGGAGGACTGCTTTCTT
>JBJOLA010000066.1:0-2879 GCA_046045815.1 Pseudomonadota bacterium | reverse complement strand
AGGTCGTTCATGTCGAACTGACCCTTGGACATTTTGGCGGCGAGTGCCTCGGCGTCCTCGACCTGAATGCTTTCGGCGGCGCGTTCGACCAGCGAGACGACATCGCCCATGCCGAGAATGCGGCCCGCGACCCGGCTCGGGTGGAACAGCTCCAGCCCGTCGAGTTTTTCGCCGGTGCCGACGAACTTGATCGGCTTGCCGGTGACGGCGCGCATCGACAGCGCCGCACCGCCGCGCGCATCGCCGTCCATGCGGATCAATAGCCGATCATCCATGCCGTTGCTGTTCATCGCAGCCTGCGCTTTCTTCATACCGGGGATCATCCCGGCAAGCGCGCCAAGGCCACCCATCCGCTGCATCTGCTTTAATTGTGCGCGCAGGTCGTTCATGTCGAACTGACCCTTGGCCATCTTTGCGGCCATTGCTTCGGCTTCGTCTGCCTGAATGCTTTCAGCCGCGCGTTCGACCAAGCTGACAACATCGCCCATGCCAAGGATGCGACCGGCAACACGGCTTGGGTGGAAGACGTCAAGACCGTCTAGCTTTTCACCGATGCCGACGAACTTGATCGGCTTGCCGGTGACGGCGCGCATCGAAAGCGCCGCTCCGCCCCGTGCATCACCGTCCATCCGCGTGAGAACTACACCGGTGAGCGCGACTTGATCAGAAAAGTTTTTCGCGACGTTGACGGCGTCCTGCCCCGTCAACGCATCGACGACGAGCAGGATTTCAGCAGGATCAGACGCATTTGCGACCGCCTTCATCTCATCCATCAACTGCGCATCAACGTGGAGGCGGCCCGCCGTGTCGAGCATCAGAACGTCGTAGCCCTGCAGCTTCGCGGCTTGCAGCGCTCTCTTGGCGATATCAACCGGCTGCTGCCCTGCAACAATTGGAAGCGTCGCCACGCCAATCTGTTCGCCGAGCACAGCCAGCTGTTCCTGTGCAGCCGGACGGTTGACGTCGAGCGATGCCATCAGGACCTTTTTCCGGTCCTTCTCATTGAGTTTCTTGGCGATCTTGGCAGTGGTGGTGGTTTTGCCCGAGCCTTGCAGACCTACCATCATGATGATCGCAGGAGGCGTTACATCCAGATTGAGTTCGCTCGCCTCGCTACCCAGCATCTCAACCAGCGCGTCATTGACGATCTTGACGACCTGTTGACCCGGTGTGATTGATTTCAGGACGGAAGCGCCGACTGCTTTCTCCGTCACGCTATCAATGAATGATCGGACGACGGGGAGGGCGACGTCGGCTTCGAGCAGGGCGACACGAACTTCGCGCATCGCCTCGCGAACGTCTGCCTCATTCAGCGCACCGCGACCGCGCAAGCGATCAAAGACGCCGCCCAACTGATCGCTAAGTGACTCGAACATAGGCGCAAACAGTCCTCAAAATGCCCAAAGCAAAAAACGCTGGCGGACGAAACCTCGTCGGCCAGCGTCGCCCTTGGGCGGCCAAAATTAAACTTCCCGTTTGAAAAGCGTTCGTCCTTATAGCGGCGATGTGGGCTGAGGTCAATTGCGGCTGCAACGATTGGTCTTAACGGCTTCTTCACCTCATCGCGCTACCGAAAGGGCTGTAGAGTATCTCATCAGGGGCTTTTTCCATCGTGGCTATCAAGATCAAGCGTCAAGAGTTAGACGACAAGTCGGTAACACAGGCGGTCCAAAAGGACATCCTTACGGGCGCAGTCGTCGTGGCCGCGATCATCATGTTCGTTGGAACCGGGACTTCGGTGCTCTCTTCGACGATTGCGATGCTCAACGGTGTGGGCGGCGGAGCGGATCAAACACTCACGGTCACTGTTTTGCTCAACATCGCTCTGATCTTGTTCGGCTGGAGACGCTACCGTGACCTCACGCATGAGGTCGAAGAACGTAAAGCTGCTGAGGAACGCGCCACTGTTCTGGCACTTCGTGACCCATTGACCGGCTTCCACAATCGCCGCGCTATTTCCGAGACCGGCGCAGACATGCTCGCCAAAGCCGTGCGCCGCGACAAAGCGCTTGCGATGCTGATGCTTGATCTCGATAATTTCAAGAATATCAATGACGTTCATGGCCACGCAATCGGCGACGCTCTGCTGCGTTCGGTTGCTGCTGAAATTGCTAAACTGATGCCGCCAAACTCGCTCACGGCACGGCTCGGCGGCGATGAGTTTGCCTGCGCGTTCACGTTCGACATCAGTAACCGTGAAGTTGTGGACCGTGTTGCTGAATCAATCGTATCGCGGCTTGCTCAGCCATTCGACGCTGACGGCATCTTTGCCCAGATCAGTGTCTCCGTCGGCATTGCGCATTCGGCCGATGATTGTTTGACGATTGATTCGCTCATGCGCCGCGCTGACATCGCAATGTATTCGGCAAAGAATCAGGGCCGCAACCGCTTGGCTTGGTTTGATGCATCGATGGAGCGCGATCTCCAGGTCCGCAATGAAACCGAGTCCGGCCTGCGCACGGGCATTCCGCGCGGTGAGATTGTACCTTACTTTGAAAAGCAGATTGACCTTACGACGGGCCGACTTGGCGGCTTTGAAGTGCTGGCGCGTTGGGACCATCCGACTCGCGGTCTGGTCATGCCCGATAATTTCATTCCGATTGCCGAAGAAACCGGGATGATTTCCGATCTTTCGATGTCTGTCATGCGGCAGGCGCTTACTGAAGCAAAGTCTTGGGATCAGTCCTTGTCGCTCTCGGTCAATATCTCACCTATGCAGCTCAAAGACCCTTGGCTCGCGCAGAAGATCGTCAAGCTGTTGGTGGAGACAGGTTTCCCAGCGAACCGGCTGGAAGTTGAGATCACCGAATCGTCCTTGTTTGAAAATCTCGCGCTTGCCCAGTCGATTGTGGGCAGCCTCAAGAACCAGGGCATTCGTC
>JBJOLA010000064.1:0-3643 GCA_046045815.1 Pseudomonadota bacterium | reverse complement strand
CAGGATTGCAGCGCCTTTGACTGGCTTCTCGATCAACCGGTAACACCGGCTGCGGTCATGTTGTCCTTCGGAAACCCATCAAAGTGGGCGCACAGGCTGGCTGAAAGGGGCATTCCGGTCATTTGCCAGATACAACAAATTGGCCAGCTTTCCGAAGCGGTCAATTGCGGCGCGACAGCCATCGTCGCCCAAGGCACTGAAGCGGGCGGTCATGGCATGAATAGCCGGGATGGGCGCGGCACATTCACGCTTATTCCAGAGAGTGCAGATCGACTTGTTGAAAAAGCACCGGACACAAGTCTGCTGGGTGCAGGTGGCGTCTGCGACGGTCGCGGTCTCGCAGCGATGTTGATGCTCGGCGCTGATGGAGCAATCGTCGGATCACGGGCGTGGGCAACACTTGAGAGTTTGGCCGACAAAGGCGCGCAACAGGTAGCAACGGCGGCCGCCGGCGATGACACTGCCCGAAGCGAAATCTTCGATATTTTGAGGCAGAAGGATTGGCCTCACCCTTATGACTTCCGCGCATTACGCAATGCAATTCACCAAGAGTGGGAGGGGCGGGAAAGTGAACTTCGCAGTTCCCCTGATCAAGCGATCAAATCCTATCGCGAGGCAGTTGACCGAGGTGACTTTACGAAGGCGCATGTTACCGTTGGCGAAGGCGTTGGAATGATCGATGACGTTCCAAGCAGCGCTGACCTGATTGCGCGAATGACCACGGAGGCTGTTGCTCATCTGAAGCGATTTTCAGGCATTTCCTGATCTGACCACTTTTCACTTAACGAACGACAGCTTTTCAAACTCTCTCGCCAAAACTCGCTGTTCCGCTTCCCCCCCCCAACTTTTCCGCCCCTCTCAAAAAGGCTGATTGATCTCACCCCCGCCTCCGCGCAGGATCGCGAGATCACGAGAGAGGACTCCCCATGACCGATACCCCCGCACCCGAACATCCCCCCCGCATCAATTGCGTCCTCATCTGCGGCGGTGTGTGGCATGATATGGATTTTGCGCGGCTTGAGCTGCTCAAGCTGCTCGCCGAAGATCCTGCCGTGCGCACCCGCGTGTTTGAGGATTATGAGACGATTGCGGCCATCGAAGCGGCGGACATCATCATCACTTACACCTGCGATGTCACGCCGTCGCTCGCCGCGCAGGAAGCGCTGCGGGCCTGGCTGGCCAAGGGGGGGCGCTGGTATGCGCTGCACGGCACCAATTCCGTGCTGAGGTTGTTAGAAAACGGCCTTTGGGATGCGCCGCGCTGGGCACCGTTGATGATGGATATGCTTGGCAGCCAGTTCATCTCCCACCCACCAATCGTGCCTTACCGCGTTACCGTGGCCGATCCCGCGCATCCGCTGGTTAAGGGGGTGGAACCGTTTGATACCGAGGATGAGCTCTATCATCTGGAGACGCACGGAACGTTGCATGTCCTCCTCGAAACCGAATGTACCGAGCCGGGCACAGGCTTTGTCGAGGCGGCGGATGCGCTGGGCACGCATCCAGTGTTTTACATCAAGCAGCACGGAGACGGCGCGGTGCTCTATCTCACGCTGGGCCATTGTCGCGGCCATTATGATCTGCAACCCATGCTCGACTGGTGGCCGACGGTGGATCGGTGCGCCTGGGATTTGCCGGTCTTTTATGACCTCCTTCGACGCGGTATTGGTTGGACTAAGGAAAGATATCAATCCAAATAGGCTCTAAAATGCCCGCAGCGGCCCGTGGAAGGCTGTTGGAGCGGGCTTGGCTACCCCGGTAGCCAAAAGCATTCCAACAGGCCTCAGAGCGGCTTAAAATCGGTTTTAGAGCACAGTGCAATAAATGTGCATCGTCATTGCGAGCGAAGCGCGGCAATCCAGCGGCACCAGAGTCTGGATTGCCGCGCTTCGCTCGCAATGACGGGTGGTGCAGATTTAACGCAAGATGCTCTAGATTCCGGCGTAAAGGTCGAGTGCCGCCGTTGCATCCACTGGATAGCGCGAGAGCATCATCAGCCTTTTGTGCCCGTGGCCGATAATCAGTTCATCGGTTACGCCCATCCCGCCGTGGAGCTGGATCATTTCATGGCCCAAGGGCACACTCACCTCAGAGATAAATGCCCGCGCGCCTGCTATCGCGTCCCCGCCTGACATCACCGCGAGGTAAAGCAAACTGCGCGCCTGTTCGATCACCGCATATTGCGCGACCATGCGGTGCTGTAATGCTTGGAAACTGCCCAGCGGAACGCCGAATTGCGTGCGCGTGCGGAGATAGTCGATCGTGGTGGCAAACAACATTTCCATAATGCCCACTGCTTCTGCACAGCGCGCAATGTTGGCCTTGGCTTCCGCGGTCGTGATCGCAGAGAGGCCAGCACCGAGTGGTTCAGCCGCAACATCGTGCAGGGAAATCTCGCAGGCGACGGTCCCGTCGATCACGCGGTAGGCTGTGCTGATCATCCCGGGCGCATCGGCTGAGACCAGAAACAGCTCTATGCCCTCCCCGTCACCAAAAGCACCGCTTTCGCGCGCAGAAACGATGACGGCGTCTGCCCCCACACCTGCGCGGACCATTTGCTTGGTGCCAGACAAGCGCCAGCCGTCTGCGGCGTGGATTGCTTGTGTTTCGACCCAAGCCGGATTGCCGCGTGATCGCGTTTCCCGGTGGGCAAGGGCCAAGCGGCGTTTTCCGCTGACCAGATCGTCCATCCATTTCTGTTTAAGTTCGGGCGCAGCGTGAGCTTCAAAAATCTTGCCCGCGACCAGCACCGATTCGATCAGAGGCTCCACCACCAGGCCGCGCCCTAAAGCCTCAAACACAACGGCCAGATCGGTCGCGCTGGCAGACAGCCCACCGCTTTCTTCATCAAACGCCATCGCGATCAGACCGAGATCGCTGAGCAACGCCCAGTTGTCCGCACAAAATCCGGATGGCTGGCCGAGCGCGGCACGGCGGCGCTCCCCGTCATAGCGATCCGTCACGAAACGCTCGGCTACGGCTTTCAGCATCTCTTCGTCTTGGCTCAAATCAAAATTCACGCAGGTCGCCGGTTCTTCTGGAGGGTGCCACCGTATCAACACGATGTAGGCCCATTGTGATGCTCCTCAAAAGACTAGGGCCTGCCGCTGGGTCGGTTGTGTTTTGAGTATAGCCGCTCTAAACCTGCGGGCTATCAAGACTGCAAAAATGCGGCTCTGGAGATTGGGGCCAAACCAGCATGACATGGCGCGATGACATCGTTTCAGTGAGAGTGACGGGCCCTGCGGATGTGCGCCGAGCCGCGGAGGCGTTACACAATTTTGCGGTTAACACGGCGGATATGCGTGTGGCACCGTCCCATAATATCGCGGACAAGCGCACGCCCGTTGATGCCGAAGGGTCAATCTTGGCGCTTGATGTGTTCGGCTGGGAAGACAAAGCGCAAGCGTGGTGGAAAAATACCCGAATCGCCCTCAATTCCCCGATCACGGCGGCATGCCGTTACGAAAGTGAGCCTTTTTGGGTGAATGCCGAGGGGTTTCGCACACGCCAGCCCAACCATTATCTCAAAGCAATTGATCTCACCAATTTTGAAACACGCGCGATGACAAAGGCGGCGATTGTTGTGCCGGTCCATCTGCCCTTTGGCCAGATCGGCGCCGTCAGCTTCAACCCGATCGAC
>JBJOLA010000041.1:0-3571 GCA_046045815.1 Pseudomonadota bacterium | reverse complement strand
CGGACGTGTTCATCCCGGAAGGCCAAATGGTGCTGATGGATGAGCGCGCTGGCCAAATTGATCGCACCAAACGTCACTTTGGCGCACCGTCCGACCTTCTTCCCGTCGTGCCCGTCGTTCGCACAACTGGTATTGCCCAGCTGATCGGCGCGGTTGAAGCCATGCTCGAAATCGTGACGGCGGAATCGAGCAAGCCCGTTCTCACCACATTGATCGGCCCCCGCAGCGGTTCTGGCGCTTATATGCGTGATCTGGGCGAAGCGGCGGCAAATTTGGATACTGCCAAATTGATCCTGTTTCATCTTGTCGGAGATTTTGATCGGGTGGCGCTGAGCGACGGCGAACTCACGATTGCAGAGAAAGCGCGCCACCGCGCCCAATGTGCGCAAATGATCAAGCTGATTCACAGCGCGTCAGAATCGCTGATGTTCCAGGCCGGATCGTCGGCCTTCTCCACTGAAAAGCCGATCAGCCGCTATTGGAAGGATGTCTCAATGGCACTACGCCACATCCAGAACATCCCGACCATCGGTTATGAAATCCATGGCCGAAACATCGCGGGCGGAGATATGATCTCGCCGCCGGGGGCTTATTGAGGCTCCTTCGACGCACCAAGGTCCGCGTTGGCTCACAGCTCTCGCGGGCCCGGCGCATTCAATAATAGATTTCCATTCGGCCCCCATCGACCAGATAATATTGTCCGGTGATGTAGCTCGCGTGCTTGGAACAGAGGAACGCACACAGCCCTGCGACCTCTTCAGGGGTGCCAAATCGCTTCATGGGAATGCGATTGATCAGATCGGCCATGAATTGCTCGTAGGACTGACCTGCGACCTCGGCACATTCGCGGAAAAAATCTTCATATTGCTTGCCCGTGTCTATGAATCCAGGAGGAATGGTGTTGACCGTGATCCCGAACGGCGCAAGCTGGTCTGCTACGCTGCGGCTCAGGCCCACCCCTGCAGGGCGCACAGTATTGGCCAATGCATAGTCAAACCCGAGCGTAGCCCGGCGACCTGGTAGGCGTCCATGGCCGGAGCCGATTGTCACAATCCGGCCCCATTGCTGGGCTTTCATGCCGGGCATCACAAGCCTGACAAATCGGGAAAAGCCTTTCACAACATTGGTGAATGCTTCCTCATAATCAGAATCCTCGAACGCGTCGAACAGGCCGGACGGCGGCGCAACGGGTGAATAGATGGCGATATCGGGCAATCCAAATGCCGCTTCCGCAGCTTCCACCATTCCAGCATAGCTATCGAGTCTGGTCAAATCGGCGGAATGGGAAACGGCTTCGCCTCCTTCCTTCCGAATTGCTGCAACAGTATCATCGAGTTGGTCTTGTCCTCGCGCGACAACCACAACCTTGCAGCCATTGCTGCCGAGTTCTTCTGAAATTGCCCGACCAATGCCGTGTGACCCGCCCGTCACCAAGGCGACCTTGCCCTTTATGCCCAAATCCATGTCTATCTCCTGTTGGTTTCCTAGAGCGTCTCGCGTTAAATCTGCACCATCTCGTCATTCCAAATTTGGCGCAACTTGCTCTAGGTGGCTACTCAGTTGGATTGAGGCGCATCCTGAAGAATGCCAGCATTTCGTCTCGCGCCTGAATGGTGGGCTGACCCGCTTCGTCAATGAGGTGCAAGGTGACAACGCTATGTGGCGTTTTCAGCGGGGCATTTGGATTGGCCGAGGAGTCTGGTAGCACCTTGCCCACAAAGCGGTCTCCCAGTGCATTCTGATAGGCCGCAAAGCGTTCAGCGCGGCAGAAACTGTCGCCTTCGAAACGATAGGCCAGAACGGTGAGATCTTCGGCTTCCAGTCTCGCTTTGACTGCTGCCAGCTCGACAGGATCAATCGCCATTCCGGCCGGATTGTGCAACGGCAGCGAAGGCTGTGACAGCACCGGCGCTATCACTGCCTTTTCCAGCATCATCGAAAGCGCAAAATTGCCAGTAAAACACATGCCGATTGCGCCGACACCCTTGCCGCCGCACTCCGTATGGGCCTGGGCGGCAAGCGCGCGCAGCCACCGCGTCACGGGGCTGGACGCATTGCTCGCAAAGGCACGGAACTCCGCACTGATACAGGCACGCGCCAACGTGACCATCGCCTTGCCATTGGCCGGCAGGATACCGTCGTCACCAAAGAGCGACGGCATGTAAACGGTAAAGCCGGCATCGCGCACCCAGCGGGCAAATCGCGCAACATAGGGACTTATCCCCGGCATTTCCGTCATCACGATCACCGCTGGGCCACGGCCTGCAACATAAACACGCTTGGTTTTGCCGATCAGAGCAATCTGCCGAACTTCAAAATCATCCAGTGGATCACGCGTGTTCCGTTTAATATCAGCCATTGGTAGCCCTCCCTTTTTGCTTTCAAACAACCAAACAGGCCTCGTCAAAATCCAACCGTGGGTTACGCGGATGAAGCCCCGCTTTGGCGCCATAGCCGAGCGTGCAGATGAAATTGGCCTGCCAGCGCCCATCCGGAAAGAACGCTTTGTTCAGCTTTTCCGCATCAAAGCCCGACATTGGCCCGCAATCCAGCCCCAGCGCGCGGGCGACGATCAACAGATAGGCCCCTTGCAGCGGCACGTTGCGGGCGAGCAGATCGGCAATCACCGCATCATTCCCTGCGAAAACCGAGAGAAAATCGCGCGATGGAAACAGCTTGGGCATCAGCTCAAAAAAGCGAGTGTCTCCGGCAATGATCGCCGTCACCGGGGCAGACGTCACTTTGGCAACATTGCCCGCGCTGATACATTCCAGCAGCCGCGCCTTGGTGTCCGGCGATGTCACGAACACAAATCGCGCCGGACAGCTATTTGCCGATGTCGGCCCCCACTTCAGTTGGCCATAGATCTGACGCAGCAATGCCTCCGGCACTGCGCGGTCTTCGTAAACATTATGCGTCCGCGCATCATCGAACAGCGGCTTGATATCCATCGTCTCGTTTCCTGATTTTGTCCGGTAGGTCCGGCTTCCGCCTATCACTTTGCGAGAGGCCAGAAATCGATTCCTGACTGGCCTTCTCGCGGGTCAAGCAAACATACCTTTTGACAGGTGTGTGAGCGCATGGGGCCACGCTTTCATCATTGGTAAATCAAACAGCAAATGAAAGCCTGATCATGAGCCGTGCAAAACTCGATCCGCTTGACCAGATGGTCGCTGACTATTCCCTGGTGACCACCGGATATTCCGGCAAGGCTCCGAACAACCCCTATCCGATGCTTGCCGAAAAGCGGGGAAAATGTCCTGTAATGCACGGCGACATTTTGTTGGAGAATATGGTCCCCAGCATGGCCGATTATATGATGACCGGCCGCCCGACGATGAGCCTGTTTCGTTACAAGGATATTCACGCCGTCCTGATGAATCCCACGGATTGGCTGAGCTATATCGTCGGCGACGGTTTTGGCGCGGCGGTGGATAATATGCTGCTGACCGCCATGGACGGCGAAGAGCATACCAAGTTCCGGGCCACGCTCCAAAAGCCATTCATGCGGAGCGAAATCCGCAAACTGGTTGAAACCTTGATCCGACCCGTGGTCATGAAGGAATTCGTC
>JBJOLA010000016.1:0-11736 GCA_046045815.1 Pseudomonadota bacterium | reverse complement strand
GTACATCCCACTCGACCGCCCGGGTTTCGAACAGGGGATAGCCGTGCGCTTCCAGCCCCAAAGCCCGAGCCCGCGCACAAGTGGCCGCATTGCCAGGTTCAGGTCGCAGGATGAGCAGTGGCCGTGTCATCCGAATGTCGCCTTGATATCGGGATGCGCCACGGCAAGCATAGCCGCGGCTATCCTGCCCGGAGCCGCCAGATCAACCACCCCGAACCGCGTATCAACAGCCTCACACTGGCGGCCATCGGGGGCATAAATCTGCGCCCGGAAGTGAATTTCACCCCCGTCAATCAGCGCGAGCGCGGCGACCGGGGAACGGCAATCCCCGCTCAGGCCTGCGAGCAACGCCCTTTCCGCCGAAACGCAGGCAAATGTCGCGACATGATTGATCGACGCCAGCAAGCCGCGCATCCGATCATCATCTGTGCGGCATTCCACCCCGATGGCGCCTTGTGACGGCGCGGGCAGCAATTCCTCAACCGAGATCGCGGTGCCAACACCCGCCATATCCAGACGGACCAGGCCCGCAGCGGCGAGCAACGTGGCGTCAGCCTCCCCCCGTTCAATCTTGGCGAGCCGGGTATTCACATTGCCGCGCAGCAGCACTATCTCCAAATCGGGCCGCAGCCTCAGCAATTGCGCCCGCCGCCGGGGTGCGGATGTGCCAAAGCGCGCGCCCTGCTTCAAAGCTGCAATACTAGCCGCCCCTACCAACCGGTCCCGCACGTCCGCCCGTTCGGGCATGGCCGCGATGACGAATTCAGCCGGGCGCAGCGTTTCGACATCCTTCATCGAATGGACGGCAAAGTCGATATCCCCCGCACTCAGCGCAGCGTCCAGCTCCTTGGTCCATAACGCCTTGCCGCCAACTTCCGCCAATGCCCGGTCTAGGATCTTGTCGCCACTGGCCACTTGAGCGCAAATTTCCACGCTGATGGAGGGATGGGCTGCGATCAGGGCATCGCGCACCAAGTGGGCTTGTGCCATTGCGAGCGGCGATGCGCGGGTGCCAAGGCGAAACGATCCTGTCATGATACTTGTGCTAGCGGCGTGTGCGGCTAGAGGAAAGCCCTATGGCGCTGATCCTTGGCATTGAATCGAGTTGTGATGAAACGGCGGCGGCGTTGGTCACGAGTGACCGGGTTATTTTGTCGCACCGATTGGCAGGGCAAGAGGCTGAGCACCGGCCGTTTGGTGGTGTCGTCCCAGAGATAGCGGCTCGTGCTCATGTGGAGGCTTTAGTGCCCCTGATCGAGGCGGCCTTCACCGATGCGGGCAAGTCCCTCAGTGACGTTGACGCCATCGCCGCGACGGCAGGACCGGGACTTATCGGCGGGGTGATGGTCGGATTGGTGACGGCCAAAGCGCTTGCCCATGCAGCGGGCAAACCTCTGATCGCGGTCAACCATCTGGAAGGACATGCACTCTCACCCCGGCTTGCTGATCCGTCGCTGATGTTCCCCTATCTGTTGCTGCTCGTTTCGGGGGGGCATTGCCAATTGCTGCTGGTGAAGGGCGTTGGTGCCTACCAAAGACTCGCGACGACGATAGACGATGCGGTGGGTGAGGCTTTTGACAAAACCGCAAAACTTCTCGGGCTTGGATTTCCAGGTGGCCCCGCCGTGGAAGCGGCAGCGGCGCTCGGCGATCCCCACGCGGTTCCCTTGCCCCGTCCGCTGCGGGGATCGGCGGAACCGCATTTCTCCTTCGCGGGCCTCAAAAGTGCCGTGCTGCGCGCGCGTGACGCCGGTATTTACAGCGCACCCGATATCGCCGCCTCGTTCCAGCAGGCGGTGGTGGATTGCCTGATTGACCGTACCAAGCGCGCCATCGACAGGGCAGACGGGGCGACGGCGCTGGTCGTCGCGGGCGGTGTGGCGGCGAACCTTGCCATCCGCCACGCGCTCGAAACTCTCGCGGGCGAACGCGGCCTGCCGTTCTTCGCGCCGCCGCTGTGGCTCTGCACGGACAATGCGGCGATGATCGGCTGGGCGGGCGCGGAGCGGTTTTCTGCCGGATTGATCGACTCGCTTGATTTCGAGGCCCGTCCGCGCTGGCCGCTCGATCCCACAGCCGAAAAAGCGCGCGGCGCAGGAGTGAAAGCATGAAGATTGGCGTGATTGGCGGCGGCGCCTGGGGCACGGCGCTTGCTCAAGTGGCGGCTTCGGGCGGTGAGGATGTTTTGCTGTGGGCGCGCGAGGATGACGTAGTCGCGTCAATCAATGGCAGGCACCAAAACGCCGCATTCCTGACTGGAGTCACGCTATCCCCCACGATCCACGCGACCGGCGCGCTCTCCGATCTACGTGAATGCGATGTATTGCTGGTGGTGACGCCCGCCCAGCATCTGCGGTTAGTACTGAGCGAGGCCAGCGTCGGTGTGCGCCCTCTCATCCTCTGCGCAAAGGGCATCGAGGCAGGCACACAGCTGCTGATGTCCGAGGTTGCCCATCTTCTCTGTCCCGACGCACCCATCGCCGTGCTGAGCGGGCCGACATTTGCTCATGAGGTTGCGGCGGGCCTGCCAACCGCTGTCACCCTCGCCTGTGAGGACACGCCGCTGGGCCGGTCGCTTGCCACCCGCCTCGCCCGCCCGCATTTCCGGCCCTACGTCTCAAGCGATGTGATCGGCGCGGAGATTGGCGGCGCAGTCAAAAACGTCCTGGCGATTGCGTGCGGCGTCGTCGAGGGGCGCGGCCTCGGCCAAAATGCCCGTGCGGCCTTAATTGCCAGAGGCTTTGCCGAAATGACCCGTTTTGGGCTGGCGAAGGGCGCACAGGCGGAAACCCTCGCGGGGCTCTCCGGCCTGGGTGATCTGGTGCTCACCTGCTCGTCAACAGCATCCCGCAATTTTTCGCTCGGCAAGGGACTGGGCGAAGGGAAACCTGCGGCGGCATTGATGGCGGAACGAAACACCGTGGCCGAAGGGGCTTTCACCGCTCCCGTTTTACAGGCGACCGCTCAGGCACTCGGCGTCGATATGCCGGTGGTAGATGCGGTCTGCGCGCTGCTTGCGGGAGATGCGCCGGTGGATCAGATCGTCAACCAGCTCCTGTCTCGCCCGCTGCGTAACGAAGGCTAAGCGCGGAGTCGAATGCTCTCGAGGATCGCTGGCCCATTGCCAGATTCGTCGATGATGAAGGTCAGCAGAGCCTGCTCATATTCATCCGTCTGTCCATCCGCCGCGATGTGGGCCTTAAGCCAAGCGGCTTCTTCATTGGTGATCAAGTGGCTATTGTCGATCGCCATTTTTTTGGCATTCGCGTCGCGCTGTTTGGGGAACACCGCCTTGAATGCGTCGACGATTGTGCCCTTGCCGATCATGTCGTTTGGCACCATGCGCTTGAAGAAGCCAGCAATGTTCGGCGTGATGATATCCATGTCGGTTTGGAACCGCGCAGCTTCGTCGTAGGACAGTGGCCGGTAATCGCTATGTGCCATAAAATGATTGCCAACGCCCTGCACGAAGAGTGGCAACCAGCTGGGCGCATTGTCATTGCCGAGTGCCCGGTCCTTGATCCGGAACAGCAGATCGGCTTCTTTCGCACCGACAATTGCGGCATCTTCGCCGCCGCCCGCAAAAACCAACCGACGGAGTAGCTTTACTTCGGCGTCATCAACACAGTTCGGGCGCACCATATCGCCGGATCGGGTCGGGCCTTCGCCAAACGCAATCGTTGCTTCAATCTGGGTGAGCGCATAATTTTTGAGCGCATCCGGCGCGTTTTCAGCGGTCTCAAGAATTGAAACGAGCAGCTCGATTTCAGTCTGGGACGTTACCCGGCCGTTCTTGTCCACACGTGCGCGCAGCCATCCGGCACCCGCATCATCAATGAAGCCCTGGGGCGGATTCTGGTTGAGCAGATAATGTTCAACCACTTCGATGAGGAAATCCGTCCAGGACGCGGAGTAGGTTTTGCAATGATCGTTTACCGAGAACAGCGAATCAACCAGCGGCTGGCTGAGCGGCTCATCCGTCCAGACGGCATCGCGCAGTTCAAGCACGTCGCTTTCACTGACCTGACCAACCTGGACCAAGCGCGTCAGCAATTCTGTCAGTTCATGATTCATTTCTGCAACCTCGAAACACTCTTCACGTCAATCGGGTAACAGCAATGCCTTAACAGTCGGTTGACTACGCCAAATTTTTAGAAATCAACCGCAATTCCCTTAAGCTCCCAATCGCCGTAGCGCACCGGATCGAGCCGGTCCGGATCGGGTTCGGGCTGGCGAACGAAGGGTTGCGGTTCTGGCACCGGGGGGCTCTTGCTCAGATAGGCCGGCGGCTTCACATGGACGGGGCGCTTTTGCATGATTTTAGTATCGGCCAGCTTGCGCGTTTCGACAAGCCCCCCAGAAGCAGGTAGGGGCCGCGCATGAACCAAACCACGTCATCCCAAACCCCCGGACTTGGTCCGCGTCTTGCCGCCCTCAAATTGCTCGACGCCGTCCTGCGGCGGGGGCAGCCGCTCGATTCTGCGCTCGGCTTTGCAACCCGGGGGATTGACCGGCCTGATGATCGGGCCCTGGCCCGCGCCATCGCTGCGGAAACCTTACGCCGTCTGCCCGATCTCGATGCGCTAATCGATTCGGCAACGCGCAACCGGCTGGCAGACGATAGCAAAGCGCGGATGGTGATCCGGATCGCGCTCGTCCAGGCGCTAATCCTCAAGACGCCCGAACATGCCGCCGTATCGACTGCCTTGCCACTGGTGGACGGCGGGCCAAGACGTCTTGTCCACGGCGTGCTCGGCACCCTGCTTCGGCAGCAACCGACCCTGCCTTCGCCGCCAACACTCCTTCCCGAAGTCGAGATGCGCTGGCAGGATGCGTGGGGCCCTGAAATGGTTGCAGCAGCAGAGCTTGCCATCGCCGAAGCGCCTCCGGTTGATCTTTCACTCAAAGATCCAAGCGAAACCGCAATGTGGGCGGAAAAGCTCGGTGGCACCAGCCTCGCGCCCGGGCATGTCCGGTTGGACCGGGGCACGGCGATTCAGGAAATTGAGGGCTTTGAAAGCGGCGCGTGGTGGGTACAGAATATCGCGGCCTCCATCCCCGCAAGATTGCTTGGCGCAGGAAATGGTCGTTCGGTGCTCGATCTTTGCGCGGCACCCGGCGGCAAGACGATGCAACTCGCCGCCGCCGGTTGGTCCGTGACGGCTGTCGATCAGGACCGCGCTCGACTGGTGCGGGTGAATGACAATCTCACGCGCACCGATCTGAGCGCCACCGTCGTCCAGGCCGACATCATGAAGTGGGAGCCCGCCGCACCCGTTGATGCGATCCTGCTCGACGCGCCGTGCAGTGCGACGGGCATTTTCGCCCGGCACCCCGACGTGCTCCACCGCGTGCGGCCCAAGGATATCGCTGAACTCGCCGGGATACAGTCAGCAATGATCGCGCGGGCGGCCCAGTGGTTGTCCCCCGGCGGGACGCTCGTCTACGCCACTTGCTCGCTCGAACCGGCAGAAGGCGAAGGTCAAGTCGCGACCGCAGAACAAGCCGGGCTGACGCTTCAACCCATTGAGACTCAACAGCTTGTGGACGGAATTGCCGCTCACCCCAAGGGCTGGGTAAGGGTCTTGCCCGCCAATCATGCCGACGGCTTTTTCATCGCGCAGTTCACGCGAGCCTAACCCTGCCTTGCAGCTTGGCCCAACGCCAGTTAAGGCGCTGACTTCATGGCCCATCCTATCCTTATCGCCCCGTCGATTCTCTCCGCAGATTTCGCTTGTCTGGGCGAAGAAGTGCGCGCCGTTGACGCGGCCGGCGCAGACTGGATCCACGTTGATGTCATGGACGGACATTTCGTCCCCAACATCACCATCGGTCCGATGGTCGTGAAAGCACTCCGCCCGCACACCAGCAAGGTGATGGACGTCCACCTGATGATCTCGCCGGTTGATCAGATGCTTGAGGCCTTTGCCGAAGCAGGGTCAGACATCATCACCGTCCACCAGGAGGCGGGACCCCATCTTCACCGCACGGTCCAGCGGATCAAGGCGCTTGGCAAGCTGGCAGGCGTGTCGCTCAATCCCGCGACACCGGCCAAATCACTCGATTATATCCTCGAGGAAATTGACCTCGTGCTCGTGATGAGCGTCAACCCGGGCTTCGGCTGGCAGAGCTTCATCGAAAGCCAGCTGCGCAAAATCGACGCGATCCGTAAAATGATCGACAAAAGTGGCAAGGACATCCGCCTCGAAGTGGACGGCGGGGTCGACGTGAACACGGCAACGCGCGTGATTGCGGCGGGTGCCGATGTTCTCGTGGCGGGCACGGCCACCTTCAAGGGCGGACCGACGGCTTACGCGGCCAACATCGCCGCGCTGCGCGGCTAAATGGCCAAGCCGCCACTCGAACTGGATGAAGCTGACGCGATCCCGGTGGGTAAACGACTAGTGAAGGCGCGGTCTGACGTTGGCATGTCACTCACCGAGCGATTGACGGCGCATTTTTATCGGCTGACGTGGCGGACGCCGCTCCACGGGATGCGGCTAAAGGGCCGCCATCCGCTCAAGCTGCTCGCGGTGCCGCAAGATCCCATTCCCGGCGATGCAATCGTCGGACGCGACCTGATTGATGGCACCTTAAGCTGGCGCGGCGAAAAGATTGCGGTCGCCGATTTTGATTTCAACGTTGCCGGAGTCCCTCTTGGTTTCGTTGCCTATCTCCACCGCAGCGAATGGCTGCGCGATCTCGCCGCTGCAGCGCCGCGCGCCGAAGCGGCACCCGTCGCCGAAAAGCTCGTTCGCGCATGGCTGGCGGCCCATAGCGAGAAAGTCAGCGAGCCCGCCTGGTCACCCGAAAATTGGGGCTGGCGGATGTTGTTGTGGTCGGCACATGCGCCGCTGATCCTGTCGAGCACTGATCTTGTGTACCGGTCAGCCGTGCTAAACGCGCTTGCCCGAGGCGCACGGCATCTTGACCGCGCCGCAGAACGGGCACCCATCGGCCTGCCCCAGATATCCGCCTGGGCAGGTGTTGTGGCCGCTGGATTGCTGATCGCGGGCGGCAACCCGCGCCGCGCTTTCGGTGAGGCGGGTCTGATCAAGGCGCTCAACATCGGCCTTGGCACCGACGGCGGTCTGATCTGCCGAACCCCGCAGGGACAGCTGGAACTAGTTTCGCTTATCTCAACGTTGATGCGGGTATATGACGCGCGACGTGAGAATTGCCCGGCGGCGCTGGTTTCTGCGCTGGACCGGATGGTGCCACCGCTGCTGGCGGTCACGCTGGGCGACGGCGCACTATCAAGCTGGCAGGGCTGCGTGCCACTCCCTTCGGCCAAAGTCGAACCCATTGTTAGCGCAAGCGGCGTACGCGCTCGGCCGCTCCGTCAGGCGCGCGATTGGGGCTATCAGCGCGCTTCAGCTGGCCAAAGCGTACTCGTGATGGACGCCGCCCCACCGCCCATAAACCGGGTGGCGGGCAGCGGCTGCGCATCAACATTGGCATTCGAACTTTCAGACGGTCCGCACCGCCTGATCGTCAATTGCGGCGGCGGCAATGCGGGTGGCGCGTTCATCCCGCTCAGCCTTTCTCAAGGGCTACGCACCACCGCCGCCCACTCCACCCTGACAATTGCGGATAGCAATTCGACCGCGATCCACAACGACGGCGTGATCGGCAAAGGCGTCACTGAAGTCTCGCTCGAACGCACCGAAAATGAGCAAGGCAGCCGCATCGAAGCAAGCCACGACGGCTATGCCAAACGCTTTGGCGTGATTCATAAGCGCATCCTGGTCCTCGCGTCAGACGGCCGGGAATTGCGCGGTGAAGACGTGCTGCTCCCCGCTTCGGCAAAACAGAAACCAATGACGTCTGCCTTCACCGGGCGCTTCCATCTTGCCCCCCAGGTTGAGGCCACGCAAACCGCCGACGGTCAAGGCGCCCTGCTCCGCCTCGAACAAGGTCCGCTGTGGCAATTTCGCTGCCGGGGCGGCGCACTCAGCATCGAAGAAAGCCTGTGGGTGGACGGCAATGGCCGACCCCAAACGACAACCCAGCTCACCGTAAGCGGTGAAGCACCTCCCGGTGGCGCCAGCATCAGCTGGTCGCTCAAACGCGCCGGATAATTTCACATTTAAGGAAAACCATGACCAACGTCACAATCAAACGCGCTTTGCTGTCGGTATCAGACAAGAGCGGACTCGCCGAATTAGGGGCTGCTCTGGCGGCACAGGGCGTCGAACTGGTTTCAACCGGTGGCACTGCAAAGGCGCTCCGCGATGCCGGGCTGACCGTGGCAGACATTTCCGATCTGACGGGCTTCCCAGAAATGATGGACGGTCGCGTCAAGACCCTCCACCCTAAGGTCCACGGCGGCCTGCTCGCGGTGCGCGATAATCCCGCCCATCTCGCCTCAATGGCTGAACATGAGATTGGCGCAATTGATCTGGTTGTCGTCAATCTTTACCCGTTCGCTGCGACGGTCGCGAAAGGCGCAGACCGTGATGAGATCATCGAGAATATCGATATCGGCGGGCCGAGCATGGTCCGCTCCGCCGCGAAGAACCACGCCCATGTCGCGATTGTAACAGACCCGGCGGACTATGCGTTGGTCGCCGGGGGCACGACGACTCTGGATGAGCGCAAGATGCTCGCCGCCAAGGCCTATGCCGCGACTGCTGCCTACGATGCGATGATCTCAGGCTGGTTCGCCAGTGTCGACCAAGGGGAAATGTTCCCCCAGAGCATCACCACCGGTGGCACATTGGCAACGACACTGCGTTACGGTGAAAACCCCCATCAATCCGCCGCACTCTATCTGTCCAACGTGCCGTCTGACCGGGGGATCGCGCAGGGCACACAGGTGCAGGGTAAGGAACTCAGCTACAATAATTATAATGATGCCGATGCCGCATTGGAACTGGTCAGCGAATTCCGCGATGGTCCGCCGACTGTCGTCATCGTCAAGCATGCAAACCCATGCGGCGTAGCAAGCGGCGCGACCCTGATCGAAGCCTATCAAGCCGCGTTCGCGTGTGACACGGTTTCGGCATTCGGCGGGATCATCGCGGTCAACCGCCCGCTTGATGGAGCCACGGCAGAAGCGATCAGCGGCATCTTCACCGAAGTCGTCTGCGCGCCGGGAGCCGATGACGCCGCCCGCGCGGTGTTTGCCAAGAAGAAAAATCTCCGCCTGATCCTCACCGGTGACCTGCCCGATCCTGCGCGTTTCGGGATCAACATGAAAACCATTGCGGGCGGTCTGTTAGTCCAGACCCGCGACAATGGCCAGATTCGCGCGGCAGACCTCAAGCAAGTTACAAAGCGCGCGCCGACCGATGAGGAGCTCGCCGATTGTCTGTTCGCCTGGACCGTGGCCAAGCACACAAAATCCAATGCGATCATCTATGCCAAGGGCGGCAGCACCGCAGGGATTGGGGCAGGGCAAATGAACCGCCTCGAAAGCGCCCGTATCGCCGCGTGGAAGGCCAAAGACGCCGCCGAGAAGGCAGGATGGTCTGTGCCCCGCACGATAGGCTCAGCGGTCGCCTCCGACGCATTCTTCCCCTTCGCGGACGGCCTGCTCGCCGCTGTGGAAGCGGGGGCGACAGCCGTGATCCAACCCGGCGGATCAATCCGCGATGATGAAGTGATCGCCGCAGCAGATGAGGCTGGGCTCGCGATGCTGTTCACGGGGATGCGGCACTTCAGGCATTAGGCCATCGTGCAATAATTGTGAATCGTCATTGCGAGCGAAGCGCTGCAAACCAGCGGCACCAGAGTCTGGATTGCCGCGCTTCGCTCGCAATGACGGGTGGTGCACATTTAACGCAAGATGCGCTAGGTTAGCCTATCCCCAGTAGTGACTGAGTGACTTCATCCCTCGACCAGCTCTGCCAACGTCAGCCAACGCTCCTCCGCCGCCTCCTTTTCCGCACGAAGCGTTGCAATCGCCCCCGTCAGCCGGTCAAATGCCGACGGGTCCCGCGCGTAGAGCGTTGGATCGTGGAGCGCTTCTTCATCCCGGGCAATCGCCGCGTCGATCTCTGCAATCTTGGCGGGGAGGATGTCATAATCGCGCTGATCCTTGTAGGTCAGCTTGGTCGCGGATTTAGCCGGGGCGATTTCTACCGGTTTGGCAGTAGACTTCTTGCCAGTGCCCTTAGCAACCGCCCGCTTCGCTTCCCAATCGGCGTAACCGCCCGCGATGATATCGACGGTGCCGGAGCCGTCGAGGCCCAAAGTTATCGTCACCGTCCGATCCAGAAAGTCACGGTCATGGCTGACGATCAGGACGGTGCCGTCATAATCCGAAATCACTTCCTGCAGCAGATCAAGGGTTTCGAGATCAAGATCATTGGTCGGCTCATCCAGCACGAGCAGGTTCGATTCGCGGGCGAACTCCCGCGCCAGCAGCAGTCGGGATCGCTCCCCGCCAGACAGCGCCCCCACCCGGGCATCAACCAGCCCCGGCTCAAATAGAAATTCCTTGAGATATCCCTGGATATGCTTTTTCACCCCGCGCACGGTGATCCAGTCGCCGCCATCACACAGCACATCGCGGACAGTTTTCTCCGGAGACATCAAGCTGCGCTGCTGATCGATGATCACCGCATCGAGCGTCTTGGCGAGCGTGATCTGGCCAACATCGGGCTCAATTTCAGCCGTGAGAAGCTTGAGCAACGTCGATTTTCCCGTGCCATTCGCCCCGACGATTCCGATCCGGTCTCCGCGCTGGATGCGCAGGCTGAAATTTTTGATGATCGGTCGGTCGCCAAAGGATATGGAGATATTTTCGGCGCGGATCACTGACTTGGTCCGCACATCGTCAGTCGCCAGTGCGAGCTTGGCGGTGCCCGGTGGCCCCATCATTGCGGCGCGCGTGGCACGCATTTCGTGGAGTTTTTCCAGCCGTCCCATATTGCGCTTGCGCCGCGCGGTGACGCCACGTTCGAGCCAATGTTCCTCAATCTTGAGTTTTGCATCAAGCCGCTGCGCATTGCGCGCTTCATCGGCAAAGACCTTTTCCATCCAGGCCTCGAACCCGCCAAAGCCAATGTCTGCGCGGCGGATCGTGCCGCGGTCCAGCCACAAAGTCGCCCGCGTCAGCCGCGTCAGAAACGTCCGGTCATGCGAGATGGCGATGAACGCGCCCTTGTAGCGTGACAGCCAGTCTTCGAGCCATTCGATCGCACCAAGATCAAGATGGTTGGTCGGTTCATCCAGCAGCAAGACATCGGGTTCCTGCGCCAATGCCCGCGCAATCGCCGCGCGCCGTCGCTCGCCGCCGCTCGCCGTCGCCGCTTCCCGGCTAAGATCGAGACCAATCTGATCGGCAATCGCCTCCACTTCATGCAGTGCTGGGGCATCCTCCCCGCCAATCGCATAGTCCCGCAGCGTCTTATACGCGCCGAGTGGCGGCTCCTGTTCGAGCAGCACCACCCGGGTGCCAGGCACAATTGTCCGCCGCCCCTTGTCCGATTCGATTTGATCCGCCAGCAATCGGAATAGCGTTGTCTTGCCTGCGCCGTTGCGGCCAATCAGTGCCAGACGGTCACGCGGCTGGATGAAAATGTCGAGTTCGCGGAACAGCCAGCCTGATCCTTGCACCAGACTAAGGCCTTCATAGGCGAGGATTGGGGCAGCCATTTTTACAAAATTCCGAAAACTGAGCGCGAAAAGCCGTTCATGGCCTATTCAATGGGGGCTGCCTATGCCAACACACTATGATGAAATTCAAATCATTTGTTGCGTTGGTGTTCGGGGCGTCGCTCCTCTCCA
>JBJOLA010000001.1:0-3741 GCA_046045815.1 Pseudomonadota bacterium | reverse complement strand
CGGATGGTGACGGTGATCGGCGGTGACACACTCGGGCCAGGCCGCGCCAAGCCTGAAGCCGATCCGATCCACGAGATGATCGCGCGCTGTGTTGCAGCTGGGGCGGAAGGCGGACGCGCAGCCTTCATCGGGGATTCAATCTACGACACAATGGCGGCCAAGGCAGCGGGCATCCCCAGTGTAGCGTGCAGCTTTGGCTTCCTGATGCACTCGGTTGAAGAGATGAACGCCGACGCCGTGATTGATCATTATGATGAGCTGATCGGGGTGCTTCACACGCTCGGTTAAACCCGCCGCCATTTCGTCCAGAGATGCTTGAGCAATTTCAGCGGCGGCATCCTCAGCCAGTGGGACCGGATGTAGAAGCCGAGCCGCAGTATCTTACGCGTCTCTTGCCCCCAGCTGTTGCGAGCGAGCAGGCGGCCCGTGTAGAAAATGTCCCCCCGGCGCGGTTCGTAAGCGAGGTAGGGATCAACCGGCGTGCCGAAAAGATGGTGCGTCAGCCGCAGTGCGCGTGAGGTGTGGGAGACGAGACCGTGGAGCCGGGCACGGTCCAGCAGCTTCGCCCAATAGTCTGGCGCGCCGCTATGTTCGCGGATCAGCCGGTCGATATCCCACAGGTTGCGCAAGCCCCCTTGCAAATCTCCGTCGGCAAACAGATGCGCCACGCCGTGGATCAGCATATCGGGCGGGGATAAGACATAGAGGCCATTGTCAAGCAACGCCGCATCCGCGATCAGGGCGGCGGCATCGGGCGTTATCCGCGCGGTAAGAGGCAAAATCGTGTGATGGACGTCGATCATCCGATCCCGCGCGCTGTGGATCAGCGGGGGCAGCTCATGCATGAAGTCGCGGTAATAAGCATCATCATAAGGATCGGGTTTGACCCATTCCCAGCCAGCTGTGAGTACAGCTGCCTCGACCGCATCCAGAGATTGGCGCGGCACCAAGATATCGAGATCACCGATCAATCGGCCCCGTCCGGCGTCCAGCCCCGTGGCAACGAAGGCGGTGCCCTTTAGCAAAACCGTCTTGATGCCAATCGGTGCTAGCGCGCGCCGTGCCATTTCCGCTTCCCACAGCGCGTGCGTTCGTCCGGTTTCCGCGGTCAGCTTGGCGGCAGTGAATATCTGCTGCACTTGCAGCGGCAGCGTGCGGCCATCCAGCCGATACGCGAGGCTAGCGGTTAGCCGTTCGGCATGAGCCATACCGAGCAGCGCCGTCCAGCCGCGATCATCGAGCTGGCCAGCATAGCCTGGGTCGGACAAAACTCTGCTGAGCAACCGCGCGTCCATCATAGGGATCCCAGCATCACGCGAGCTCAGCCCAAAGCCTGCTGACCGCCGAGAGCGCCGTCTTCGTGTCCGGATAATCAAGCGCGCGCGTCGGCACGGTGGTGACGAGCCGCGTCAGCGCGTCATATCCGGCTTCGCCCAGCACCGTATAGTTGGTTGAGGCTTGTGTAAGACGCACGAAAATCTCTCCCATGCCCATTTCCCGAACATCTTCCGATGATCCGAAACGGGGGAACAGAATCAGAGCGGGCTTGGCGGTTTCGTGCATCGCGCTTATCGCGCCAACGTCAGGCGCGAGGTGGCGGATATCGCCCTTCGCCGTCCTGACTTGCATAGGGCCATAGTGCGCACTTGGCATTAGCTTTTGGACGACATTGATCGCCTCATTCTTGAGGCTGATCGGTCGGGGAAAGGCGTGGGCCATGCCGCTCACCGGATCAATCAGCGCGAACTCATCGCCCATGAAACGCCAGCCATTCGCGCCAAGAATAGCGGAAAGCGTTGATTTTCCGGCCCCAGATTCGCCGGTAATGATCAGCGCCTTACCGTCTTTCTCAACACTCGCCGCATGGAGGATCAGGAAACGCCGCTCGCCCAGTGCCAACTGCAGGTTCATCGCCATTTCCGCCGCGATCAAGCCGTGATCAAGCGACACAGGCACCGCATCGGGCAACGTATAATCCCCGGCGATTGTGATTTGCGGGCGGATGAACCGGCGGTGCCACGCCGTCGCCTCCAGCCGCACGGTGAAATCGGGGACAGATTTTGCCGGTTGCGGATAGTCCCGGTACAGCCCCTCAAGCGCAGCAATTGGCGCGCGCCAGTCGCTCCCCACCCGGAAGATGCGCGGGCCAACGTTCACTGAAAATTGGTGTCTCACAGCCGCGAGACCAATCCAGTTGCAACCAATTCCTCAAGCCGCGCTGTCAGGGCCGCTACAGCATCTTCCTCTGATGTCAGATCGTGCGCTGCGAGAAGTTCCCGCACAGTCAGTGGCGCTGCTTGGAGCATGTCGAGAATTTCGGGCACCGGCGCGGACACCACATGGGTCACGCCCGAGCGATGTTGGAAAAGCGCGGTCAGCTCCCCAAGCGCAACGGATCGCAGCGAATCCAGTCCTTCTGCCTGATAACGATGGTCCAACCCGGCAACGCCGCGTCAGCGACCAGGCATTTGCAGTGACGCATAGCAGGTAAAGCCGCTTTGGCCCGCCTGTAGCCGACGCACATAGTTCAGATAGGCTTGGCCCGTCGTTGCATCGGCCCCGGGAAGCGGAGCGCCAGCGAGAGCGTTCTTCACTTCCTGGCCGGTAAACGCGCGCGGCGGCGGCGGGAATGCGCCTGCCGTGCCTTGTGGTACGACGGTTCCATCGGCGGCAATATAACTACCAATCTTCGATGGATCAGGAATAGGTATCTGGCAGTTGATGACAGAACCAACCGTCTGGGCCAGTGCCGGACGAATCGTCAGTACAGCGGATGCGCCGATTGCGCCGAGCTGGAGCACACGGCGGCGATTGGCCAAATTGTCGTCTTGCAGCTGCTCGTTCATGTTCTTGTCTCGATTATGTTCGCGTCCAAATCTGATTAAGCGCGGTTGGCACGAAAAGTCGAGGGCGTTAACGTTGTTTGTGCGGGCTTGCGTGCCGTAGCGTCGGCATCATGCCCCTTGCGCGCCACGATTCTGGCACTAATCAGCGGCTTAAAGACGTGCAAAGGAACATAGTCATGACCATTAGTTTCAAAGATCGGGTTGCCATCGTCACGGGTGCGGGCGGCGGATTGGGCCGCGCTTATGCACTTGAACTCGCCAAGCGTGGCGCAAAGGTCGTGGTCAACGATCTTGGCGGTTCGCGCGATGGCACCGGCCATTCAGACGCGGCGCTTGCGGTGGTTGAAGAAATCAAGGCAGGCGGCGGTGATGCCATGTCCAACGGCGGCAGCGTCACCGAATATGATCAGATGGTTGAAATGGTTGCCAAGGCCAAGGAAGCTTGGGGCGGCGTCCACATCCTGATCAACAACGCGGGCATATTGCGCGACAAGAGCTTCACCAAAATGGAGATGGCTGATTTTGAGCTGGTGGTGAAGGTCCATCTGATCGGATCGGCAAACTGCACCAAGGCGGTGTGGGATCTCATGCGCGAACAGGCTTATGGCCGCATCTTGATGACGGCGTCGTCCACCGGGCTTTATGGCAATTTCGGCCAAGCGAATTACGGCGCAGCCAAGCTCGGCCTCGCAGGGCTAACCAAAACGCTCTATCTGGAAGGCGCGAAGTATAACGTGCGCTGCAACACGATCGTGCCAATCGCAGGCACCCGGATGACCGAAGATATTTTGCCGCCCGAAGCCTACAAGGCCTTTGCGCCTGAGAATGTCGCCCCAGCCGCACTCTACCTCGTGTCGGAAGACGCGCCGTCGAACATCATCATGGGGGCGGGTGC
>JBJOLA010000332.1:0-4224 GCA_046045815.1 Pseudomonadota bacterium | reverse complement strand
CCCGTTCTTTCAAACCTTTCCTCAATCGCGCCTGCCAGCCGCTCCGCCTATCGCTCACGCGCGTTTCGGGATTGGCGATGTCGTGCGCCACCGGGTGTTTGATTTCCGCGGGGTAATTTTCGATATTGATCCGGTGTTCGCCAATAGCGAAGAATGGTATTCCTCAATCCCTGAGGAAGTGCGCCCGTCCAAGGATCAGCCATTCTATCACCTGCTGGCGGAAAACACCGAAAACAGCTACGTCGCCTATGTCAGCCAACAGAATTTGGTGGCGGATCAGGAAGAAGGGCCAGTCGATCACCCCGCGATTTCGGGCATGTTCGAAGCCTTTGCCGGTGGCCGATACGCTGTGAAGCGTCAGCACCGGCACTAAATCATTCAAGGATGATTTCGGTTCTCGGCGCTTCAGGAATGAAGGTTTCAGCGTTTGGGTTCAGCCGATGAATCTCAAAATTGAGTGCAGCCGCCACGCAAAGCCATAGGATGTAGGGCAACACCAACAGCGCCGCGACCGGCCGGATCGCGCGGAATAGCCATGCCGTGGTGATCGCTAATATCAGGATGAGCAGGATGATTGCCAAGGCAAACGTCACTTGATGAGCCGCAAAAAACAAGGGGCTCCACGCGAGGTTTAGCACCAGCTGGGCCGCGAAAAATGCAATCGCAGCCCCCCTGCCCTTGGCACCGCGCGCATGCAGGATCATGGCGATCGAAAGGCCCATCAAACAGTAGAGGATCGACCAAACGACGCCAAATACCCAGCCCGGCGGGATCCAATCCGGCTTTATGAGCGCGTCGAACCAGCGATTTCCATAGCCAGAATTAGACACACGACCGGACAAAAATCCGAGGAACAGAATGAGTGGAACCGTTACCACAGCCCAACGCAGGAATGACATCCGGAGCTGTTCTTTCGAAGCCAATTGTCCCAACACGCGTCTCCTTTTGGGGGCGCTATAGGAGGTCTAGAAGTCCGCTGCTAGACTTAGCGAGAACCGCCGGGCCCCATTGGGCGTGAAAAAGCCGTTGCCGCCAACATTCCAGCCAAAAGTATTGAAAATATTGCCGACGTTGAAGCGCACCAATGCCGGTGCCCCGCCAACTTTGAACTTGTAACGCGCGCCAAGGCTGAAAACAGCCCGTGCGGGGATGACAAGCGTGTTGGCGGCGTTGGCGGTTCGGTCACTTGTGGCCTCCATCGCAGCGGAAAATGACAACCGTTCAAAGCCTTTCATTTTGTAATCCAAGTTGACGCTTGAGTGGCGCACAAAGGCACCCACCGGGCGCTTCCCGATCAAGCCGAGCTTTACTTCCTCGCCCGACACAACCGAATCAATGAACACATTGCCCGCGACGACATTGAGGCCCGGTGCGATTTGGCCCGACAGGGAAAATTCAACGCCGCGGTTGCGCACCTGCCCGAGCTGCCGGAAGCGGTCGTTCCCGTCGAGATTGAAATAGGGTTTGGACACGTCAAAGACACCCACGACCATCGTTATGCCCTTGGCGATTCTCCAGCGGACGCCCGCTTCCTTTTGCTCGGTCTGGATTGCCGGCGGGGCTTCGTTGAGATTGACGGCATTTGACGGCGCCACAGGGCTTTCCTCCAGCCCGCGCGTATATCCGCCATAGAGCGCAATCGACGGGCTGACGTAGGCGGCCGCTGTCGCGCTAAAAAGCCACGGTTTTGCGCGACTTTGGGGGAATATGATCGCCGGATTGGGATCGGTGATGCGCTTGCGGTAATCGGTTTTCTGGACGCCGAGGTTAATCTCACCAAGGTTTTTCCAGCGCAATTGATAGCCAATGCCGAAGGTCTTTTGCGCCACCGTGTCGAAAGTCTTAGTCCCGATCACGGCGACTTGTTCGGGCTTGAAATCTTGAACGCCAATTTGGCTCGGGCCGAGATCAAGCGAGACGGCACCGCCGTAACGCCGATCCTGCTGCCGCGCGCGGAGGCTGGCGATCACTGTATGGCGACGGGGGCCATCATCCAAGGATTTAGATATCCGCAACTCTCCCGATGTGGAGGCAAAGCTGTCATTGCCCTGCGCGATCACGACGCGGTCCGCCACTTTGCCTGATGGATCCGTGTCAAACAACAGATCGGTATGATCCTGTTGCACGTTGATCCAGGAACGAAACGCTCCAAGGGCAACGTCGAGGCCAAGCGCATTCGCCTTTGCCACGATCCCGTAGTTTCCAAGCTTCGCCGCAAAATCCGCCCAGGGTTGGCCAAGAAACTGGTCTCGCGGGACCCGCTTCGGCAGGAAGTCCCCGGTGGATGTGAAGATCAGGGAATTACTCTCCTGATCGCGGACGTTGATCTGGCTCCAGAACGGCTGGATCGAGACACCGGGAGTGGGAGACCAATGCACGCCGAACCCATAGGATTCCGTCTCTGAGGTTGTATAGCTGCTTTCCGTCTCGCGGTAGATGCCCGCGCCAGCGGCAATTCCCAACCGATCCCCATCCAGCGGGAATTGAAAGTCCACTTCCGCCGATTTTCCACCGTAAGGGCCGTAGTTCAGGCCAACCGAAGCGACCGCATCTTTGCCTGCCTTGCGCAGGCTATAGTCTGCGATCCCTGTGGGCGCGGGGAAGGCATAGCCCTGCGCTGAAATGCCAACATGAATTGTGTTGCCATCAACGAGACGGTCGGTCGGATCGGACTGCTGATCGAAATAGAGGCCCTCAATCCGGACATTGCCCGCGTCAACGGGCGAAAAGCCGCGCACGTCATAGGCATTGTAGATGCCGATTTGCTCATCGCCTACAGAAGCCCCAAACGCATCATCTACCTGGGTGACCGCATTGTTATCCGTGCGCTGTGCATAGGCGCTCGTTGTCGTGGCGAGCAAGGCGAAGGCAGATATAATCCAAAAACGCATATCGCTCCTTAGCGCCACGATGGCTTGTCGTCACCACCGATCAGTGCCTAATAGTCAGCAGCCAGACTGAACAGGAAAGTTCGCGCTAACGAGTAAGTGAAGCCGCCGCTGCTGCTGACTTTCCATCCAAAATCATTGAGCAAGTTCTGCACTTGCCCGCGCGCGAGCACTTTCACCTTGCCAATGTTGAAGCGGAAACGCGTACCGATACCAATTGTTTCACGGGAAGGCGCTTCGAAACTATTCGCAATATCCCCGGTTGCCCCTGAAAAACTGTCTAGTGCCAAGTCAAACGACCAAGCGGCTTGCCCCTTGGGCTTCCAGTCGAAATTGGCAATGCTGTGGCGTGTGAACGAACCGAGCGGCCGGGCACCCAGCACGTGCGCATCAACGTCTGGACCACTGATCTTGGGATCGAGCAGCAATGTTCCGGCAACAACCGTCAGCCCCGGCGCCAGCGTGCCCGCAAGTGAAACCTCAACGCCGCGATTGCTGACGACGCCAAGCTGGCGAAAGCGCTTTACCGGATCGATATTGAAGTAAGGCTTTTGCACCTCAAACACACCGACAATCAGGCTCAATTTGGGGCTGAAGGCATAGCGCAATCCCGCGTCCTTTTGATTGGTGCGGATCGCGGGCGGCGCTTCGTTCCGGTTGGTCGCAACGTCGGGTGCCACCGGGCTTTCTTCGAGGCCCTTCACATAGCCGATGTAGGCCGAAAGACCGGGCGCAAGATTGACCGAGCCATTGGCGCTGAACAGCCACGGATTATCGCGCGTTTCAGCCGGTGCCAAAGCCACGTCGGCGAAGCGTGTTTGCTTACGGTAATCACTCTTTTGAAGGCCTAGGCTGATGCCGCCGCGCGCCTTCCAAAGCAGGTTATAGCCAATCCCGTAGGTGAACTGTCTTACTGCAGACGCGTCGTTCGCGCCGAAGACGAAGTTTGGGCGGGGCTGTTCGTTCACGGTGCCAATCGCCGATGCGTTGAGAAGCACGCGCTGCTGCCCGCCGTAACTGCGTGACTGATCCCGGCCTCTGATGCTCGCGATCAACACGTGCCGCAGATCGCCAGATTGGCGGGTGTAGGAAAGCCGCGCTTCGCCTGAAGTCGAGGCCGCATGATTATCCGCGTCCGCGATGATCACCCGGCTGCCGATGCGGCCATTGTCCGTGACGCCAAGTTCCAGATCAGCAAAACTCAATGGATCAGATTTGATTGACCGGAACAGGCCAGCCTCAAGCTTGAGCGGACCGAGCGGCAGTTTCGCGATAAATCCAATCGTATGCCCAATTGACACGCTGCCCGACCAAGGCTGCGCCAAGCTTTGGTCGC
>JBJOLA010000328.1:0-4767 GCA_046045815.1 Pseudomonadota bacterium | reverse complement strand
CAGTTGCACTCAACAGTCCGTATGCAGGCGGGGCCATAATCGATCAGCACGGCGCGCCGACGCGCAATGTGCATGCTCTCCAGATCGAGATCGATCGATCACTCTATCTCGATGCGCATTTGGATCAGATAGGGCCGGGCATCTCGGCGATGCAGCGGCTAGTCGCCAAGCTTGTGGATTGTCTCGCGGCTGAAGGACGGGCCACTCGTTTAGCCGCTGCCGCTGAATGAAAATGCCACCCCGTGTTTTCACACGGAGTGGCCAAGGTTCAGGGAGGAAACGCGTCCGAAGACGCGCTTGAGCCGACGAAACGAAAGGGGGGGAACGTTTCGCCTTCTCAACCAATAAGATAGGAGCGCGATCAGCCAGTTTCAAGTAAATAATTGAAAACTGCGTTTCCGCCGCAATCGATTTCTAATTCGCGGTGGTTTGAGCCGGGACTTTACCCTGCGCCATTTGCCGCCCAAAAATTTCGCGCATCACGCTGAGCGAAAACAAATGGGCATGAACGAGGGGCAAAAGACCGGATTTCATCATCTTACGCAGCGAATCGCCCCGCAGCTCACGCAGCTTTTCTTCATTCACCATTTGGAAACCGCGGTAAATGAAGGGCTGTTCGGCATCAGATGTCTGGATCGAAACCTCACCGTCCATCAGTAGTTTTTGATCGACCAGTTCCTGCATGAACGCGGTCGTGCGTTGCCCGGCTTGCTCAAATTGCTCGCAGAATTGGAGAATAGACTGCGTCGACTCGGTGGGCTTGCCGTCCTTGAACAACTCGTCGCCCTCATCAAATGGCCCGATCGCGTCGGCGGATGGATCGAAGCAGAGCGACAATTCGTCGGCATCTTCACGCAACTTGGCGAGCAGGAAGGGATAGCGACGGACATAAGCAGGCACGTAAACGTCTTGGATAAGCTTGCCATCGTCATCGACAAAAGTGTTCACACCTTCGTTCAAGCCCATTAACGCGAGCGGCACCGGCGTCTCGCCCGCTGAAAAAATGATGGGATAGTAACGCTGGGCCAACGCAAATTCGTCGATTGTGAGCGGGATCGCATGGTGTTTCGTTAGGAACGGTGCTGTATCGCTCTGCCGCGCGCGCCACGTGGCGTGGTCAACCGACGAGAGCGGGGCGAGATCATTGAACAGCAAAGGCAGATTATTGTCGACAGGCGGCGCACTGGCCATGGAACTTGCTCCTTAGAATCTTAAAGAAATCGCCCTATTGTGGGACGGCGCTGGGTGCAAGCGAAACTCACCCGCATCTTTCGTCCGGATTAATCCTCTGTTCAACAACGTCAGACCATTCCAATCTTGATCATGAGTATAGTTTTGTGACTTTTCTTGCCGGGGTGGCATTGGTTGCGTCTGCGGGGATGGCGGTCGATGCGCCCACACGCGCGCCAGATGAGGCGCCAGCGGTCATCATTGCGCAAATCCAAATCCAGCGCACGACCATTGTGCGTGTGCCGCCGGCGCCGTCTGCGGTCATCAGCCTTGCTCCGACGAAGTGGAAGGAAAAACGCGCGCCAAACTGCGTGAAGTGGTCGACGATGGCAGCAGCGATGATTTCGGGTCCGACGACAATTGATATCATCGTGAAGGGCGGCACGCGTTACCGGGTAAAGCTGGAAAAAAGCTGCTCCTCAATCGACTTTTATTCGGGCTTTTACGTGAAGGCGACGCCCGACGGTGAAGTGTGCAAGGATCGCGATTCGATCCACAGCCGATCCGGTGGTGAGTGTGTGATCGATACGTTCAAAACATTGGTGCCAGCGAAGTAGGGCCTGACGCCGCTTTTACTTGACATTTTGGCCAAGATCAGCGAGCGGGGTAACGTTCGTTCGGACGAAATGTCTGGCGCTTTTTCCGGAAACATTATGAAATTTGCCGACCTAGGCCTGTCCGATCAATTGCTCCGCGCCGTAACCGAGGCGGGGTATGACACGCCAACGCCGATTCAGGCGCAGGCGATCCCCAGTGTACTCATGATGCGTGACATCATCGGCATTGCGCAGACCGGCACCGGTAAAACTGCCAGCTTCGTGTTGCCGATGATCGACATCCTTGCCGAGGGACGCAGTCGGGCACGGATGCCGAGGTCGTTGATCTTGGAACCTACCCGTGAACTCGCGGCACAGGTGGCTGAGAATTTCGAGAAATACGGAAAATATCACAAACTGTCGATGGCGCTGCTCATTGGTGGCGTTTCGATGGGTGATCAGCAAAAGGCGCTTGAGAAAGGCGTTGACGTGTTGATCGCTACGCCGGGCCGCCTGATGGATTTGTTCGGTCGCGGCAAGATCATGCTCAATGGTTGTAGCCTGCTCGTCATTGATGAGGCTGACCGGATGCTCGATATGGGCTTCATCCCCGATATCGAAGAAATTTGCACCAAGCTGCCGACGACCCGGCAGACGATGCTATTCTCTGCGACAATGCCGGCGCCGATCAAGAAACTGGCAGACAAGTTCCTCACCAATCCGAAGACGATCGAGGTCGCGCGGCCCGCCGCGACTAACACTTTGATCACCGAACGCTTGGTTCCCGTGGCCGATGCGCGCAAGAAGAAAGACATTTTGCGTGACTTGATCGAGAGCGAGCAGGTCAGGACCGCGATCATATTCTGCAACCGCAAAACAACGGTGCGCGAACTGGCCAAGAGCCTCAAATCATACGGATACCGCGCAGGCGAAATCCACGGCGATATGGATCAGGCGTCGCGGATCAAGGAGCTGGATTTCTTCAAATCCGGTGAGATCAACATTCTTGTCGCATCAGACGTTGCGGCGCGCGGCCTCGACATCAAGGGTGTGAGCCATGTTTTCAACTTTGACGCGCCTTGGCATCCTGATGACTATGTCCACCGCATTGGCCGAACAGGTCGCGCCGGGGCAACCGGAAAAGCATTCACCTTCGTTGCGGGGGCCGACGAAGAAGCCATCGCCAATATTGAGAAACTGACCGGCCATACGATTGAGCGCCTCGCCAAAGTGGTTGTGGTGGACAAGCCAAAGGCGGTTGCGAAGGCTGCTCCGGCAGAGGCTCCCGCCGCCCGCGAGTCTCATCCTGCCCGGGATGCTCGTGCTCCGCGCGAAGAACGCCCTGCGCGTGAGCCTCGCCCTGCGCGTGACGCGCCAGTTCCTCGTGAACCTCGCGCTGAAACTAAGCATGTCGAACCCAAGGCAAAGCCCGCGCGGGCACCTGAAAAGGCACGGCCCGTGGATAATGACGGCCCCGATGAGGGCTGGAATGGCCCTGTCCCCAGTTTCTTGAATCAGAGCTTCTAACACTTGATGCATGTGGCCCCGGGCGTTAGGCACACCTAAATCCCCGGATAAAAAGGCCAAATATGACAGTTCCTTTCACGCCCGTGATTTCCGCCACGGGTCTGTTTACCCCGCAAGACAGCATTTCGAATGCCGAATTGGTCAGCAGCTTTAACCGTTACGTAGAGCTTCATAACGGTGACCATGCTGACGCCATAGCGGCGGGGACGGTCGCGGCTTTGCTGCCATCTTCGGTTGAATTTATCGAAAAAGCCAGCGGCATCCAATCGCGCTTCGTCCTTTCCAAGGCCTCGATCCTCGATCCCGACATCATGGCACCGCGCTTTCCCGAACGCCCCAATGAAGAGATTTCGATCCTTGCGGAGATTGGCGTTGCGGCGGCACGCAACGCCTTGGCGCGCGCCGGTCGCGATGCGGCAGATGTGGACGCGGTGATCTGTGCCTGTTCAAACCTGCAACGCGCTTACCCCGCCATCGCCGTAGAGATCCAGGATGCGCTAGGGATCACAGGCTTCGGGTTCGACATGAACGTCGCTTGCTCCTCTGCGACATTTGGCATCCAGACAGCCGCCGATTTCATCCGGGCGGGCAATGCCAAATCAGTGCTGGTGATCAACCCGGAGATTTGTTCAGGCCATCTCAATTGGCGAGATCGGGACAGCCATTTTATCTTTGGCGACGTGGCAACGGCAATCCTGGTCGAGGAAAAGTCAGCTGCCCCGGCGTTGCATTGGGACATTCTGGGCACCAAGTTGATGACCCAGTTTTCAAACAATATCCGCAACAATTTCGGCTTCCTCAATCGCGCTACGCCCGAAACTGCGGGGGCGGAGGACAAGCTTTTCGTGCAGGAAGGCCGCAAAGTGTTCAAGGAAGTGGTGCCGATGGTCGCGCAGTTGATCCTTGATCAGCTCGACCGGCTGAGTATCGCACCAAAAGGATTGCGGCGCATGTGGCTGCATCAGGCCAATGCCGGGATGAACCGGTTGATTGCCTCGCGGGTGCTTGGCCATGAAGCCAGCGCTGACGAAAGCCCGACGGTGCTCGATACCTATGCCAACACCTCTTCGGCCGGGTCGATCATCGCCTTCCATTTGAACAGTGACGATCTGATCGACGGAGACACGGGCGTGATCTGCTCGTTCGGTGCAGGTTATTCGGCGGGCACCGTGTTCGTGCGGCGGGTGGGCTCAGGCAACCGCGCCTAAGCCCCGTCCATCCGGGCTTAACCCCAGTTTGCCATTTCTTTTTCGAGGTTCTCGCTCACCGTGTCGAAGAATTTCTCGGTCGTCATCCACGGTTGATCAGGGCCGATCAGGATTGCGAGATCCTTGGTCATCGCGCCGCTTTCGACGGTGTGTATGCAAACGGCTTCGAGTGTCTCGGCGAATTTCGTCACCTCTGGTGTGTCATCAAACTTGCCACGGAACTTCAGGCCACCGGTCCAGGCGAAGATCGACGCGATCGGATTGGT
>JBJOLA010000264.1:0-5052 GCA_046045815.1 Pseudomonadota bacterium | reverse complement strand
ACCGGATTTCGCCTTTGCCCGGCAACCGGTTGATCGCTCCGGCCACAACGCCGTCCACCAGCACGATCCGTTTATCCCCTTGCGCCACGGATTTGAGGAAGGCCTGCACCATGAAGGGCTCCTTCCAAACCGTCCCGAACAATTCCGTCAGCGCCGCAAGGTTTTTTCCATCAGCGCCGATGTGAAAGACGGCGGACCCGGCGTTACCGTGCAGCGGCTTGACCACAATCTCCCCGTGCTTGGCCTGAAACGCCCGGGTTTCGGCCAGCGAGCGGGTGATGAGCGTCGGCGGCATGAAGCGGGCATAGTCGAGCACAAACAATTTTTCCGGGGCGTTGCGGACGCTCTCGGGGTCATTCATCACCAAAGTCTCACCGCGCACCCGTTCGAGCAGATGCGTCGCCGTGATGTAGCCAAGATCGAACGGCGGGTCCTGCCGCATCCAGATAACATCAATGTCGCGACCAAGGTCAATCGTCTGCGGCGCGCCAAAGCTGAAATGATCGCCGTCCACCCGCCGCACACTCACCGGACGGGCCGCCGCGCGCAGCCGCCCGTCTTCGTAGGATAAATCATCGGGGCCGTAATGCCACAGTGCATAGCCGCGCGACTGGGCCGAGAGCATGAGGGCAAAAGTGGAATCGCCCGAAATATTCAGGCTCTCCATCGGGTCCATTTGAAAGGCAATCTTGAGGCTCATAGCGGTGGCTCTAAGCGAGGGCGGTGGCTTTGTCATCACCGGGCTCCGGCGATTTCGGTTAAGCTGTCGTTTATACGTTAGCAGTTAAATGGCCTGCATACTTTAGAAGGGGGTTCAAGTTGCGGTTTTGGCGTCTGTTGCGTGATTTTTGGGCGAACGTCGGGCGGGTGTTGCCGGACGCGACGCCGGCCGACGTCCAGGAAGAAATGCAGCACCTTCAATGGGAACGCATGGTCCGGCAGATGCCGATCCTTAACCTGCTCAACATGATTTTCACGCTGGCGGTAATTTATGCCTGCTACGTCGGGGCGATGCCGCCGATATATCTGATCCTGCCAGCTCTGTTGTTTTTGTTGCTGGTCCATCGCACCTTGTTGTGGCGCACCCGCCGGGAAACCCCGGTCACCTCGTCTGAAATACCGCTGAACATCAAACGCTCAACATGGTGGGCAACGACCCTCACCGCCGCAGCCAGCTTGTGGAGCGTCTTTGCATTCTACGATGTTCATGTTCAGGGTCAAACCGTCATTCCGATCTTCATCGCCTTGAGCGCATTGGTGGCGGCCAATTGTCTGGCCAGCCTTCCCCGAGCCGCCGGGCACGTTCTGGCGGCCGGCATAGTGCCATCATCACTGGCATTCCTTGGTTCAGGCGAGCCCATGTTGATGGCAATGGCAGTCGGCCTGATGTTCGCCGGCATATTGCAACTTCAACTTGTTGCGGAAAACCACCGCCAATGGATCGATACCGTGCTGCTGGGCCAGCAGCTCCGTGATCTGGCAAACACCGATGCGCTCACGGGCCTGTGCAATCGCCGGGCCTTCACCACGCAGTTTGAGGCCGCATTTGATGCCAGCGGTCCCAGCATGGCTTCCGGCCGCCAATTCGGGATCGCCATTCTTGATCTTGATGATTTCAAACCGGTCAATGATCATTACGGTCATATTGCTGGTGACCGCCTTCTGCAGGTCGTTGCCCAACGACTGACCCAGCAACCGGTGCCCGACGCCCTCGTTAGTCGCCTGGGCGGCGATGAATTTGCGGTTTTGTTCCGCAACGTCGCAGACAAGCCGGCACTCGCTGCGCGCACAACCGCGATGCTGGCATCACTATCATCGCCCGCCGATATTGGTGAGGCGGTCGTCCCCATTCCCGCAAGCATAGGCTACGCTTTGTATCCCGAAGATGGCACGTCGCCCCATGTCCTGATGCTTGCCGCCGACCAGGCGATGTATCAAGCGAAAGCCGAGGGTAAACGTCGCGCGGCGGGTGCGCCCGAACGCCGCGCGGTCGCCTAGCGCGGCCTCACCCATGCCAGACGTTGGTCAGGTGCCGAGGCCATTGCCCCGGCGCGATCAGGATGATGTCGATGCGGATATCGTCATTCGGTTTTGCGTAGCGGTGTGAAACACTGGTTACGGCAGCGGCAACCCGGCGGATGCGGTATTCATCAATCGCGAGATCAAGGTCTGCCGCCTTGCGCCGCGCCTTGACCTCGATGAACGCTGTGGTTTTCCAGCGCCGCGCAATCAGGTCAATTTCCCCCGCCCGCACTTTCACCCGCTGGCCGATGATCCGCCAGCCGTGCAGTCTCAGCCACCATGCCGCGCGCCGTTCGCCCCAGCGACCGAACTGCTCGGCTTCGGCCCGGTTCATTTCCCCTGCAGGGCCATCGCCCGGTCATAGAGGGAGCGGCGGTCAAGCTTCAGTCGCTTGGCCACTTCGCTAGCCGCCTTGCCGGGGGAAAGCCGCCCCATTGCTTCGGCCAGCGCCGCGTCGGCGTCATCCACCGACGCGGGCACCGGCTCGCCAGGCGGCGCGACGATGATGACGATTTCGCCTTTCGGAGGGGCATCGGCGTATCGCAGCGCCAGCGCGCCCAGCGAATCGCTCACACATTCCTCAAATCGTTTGCTGATCTCGCGTGCCACCGCCGCTTCCCGATTGCCAAGCCCTGTTGCGAGCGCGTCCAGAGTCGCTGCCAATCGCGGACCCGATTCGTAAAGGATGAGTGTCGCCCGGACGGTGGCAATCTCCGCAATCGCATCGCCGCGCGCTTTAGCCTTTGACGGAAGGAAACCCAGAAACAGGAACCGATCCGTCGGCAATCCCGCCAGCGTCAGCGCGGAAATGGCCGCGCACGGCCCCGGAATTGTGATCACAGCATGGCCCGCTGCCCGCGCATCACGCACCAGCTTATATCCCGGATCAGAGATGAGCGGCGTCCCCGCATCGCTCACCAACGCTACCGCCCCGCTGCCCATTCTCGCGATCAGTCCGGGCCGGACATGTTCGGCACTATGATCATGATAGGGCACCATCGGCCGCTTGATCCCGATGTGGCGCAGAAGTTTGGCCGTCACCCGGCTATCTTCGACCGCAATCACGTCCGCCGCCGATAAAATCGCCGCAGCACGGGGACTTAGGTCTTGGAGATTGCCGATTGGTGTTGCGACGATATAGAGTCCGGGTTCAAGCACAGCGTTCATAGGATTCGGATCATGGCAGACACTAGGGCACAACGGCAAGTTTCCCGTTTGAAACAACTGTTCGGTTTGGCAACGCTGGCTTTGCTATCCGCCTGCCAGGTTGTGCCAAAGGGACCGCCCAAAACGGTTGAAGCACCGCCGCAAGATACCACGCCGGTCACGCCGCAATTGCCCACTGATGTCGCGCGTCACCGGATTGCATTGCTCGTACCGCTCACGGGCCCCAATGCGGGCGTCGGTGAAGCGATTGCCAATGCCGCGACAATGGCTGTGCTCGATACTGGTGGAAAAACGATTCGCGTGACGACCTATGACACCGCGAACGGTGCCGCGTCCGCCGCGCAAAAGGCGATTACTGAGGGCAACAAGCTGATCCTGGGTCCTTTGCTGGCGGAGGATGTTCGGGCGGTGGCGCCAATTGGTCGCGCCGCAAAGGTGCCGCTGGTCAGCTTTTCCAACGATGCCTCGGTGGCCGGGAACGGCACCTATCTGATGGGCTTCACACCAACGCAGTCGATTGACCGCATCGTCGGGTTCGCGCGGTCGAAAGGCTTGATGACGTTTGCTGGCCTCACGCCGAGTGGTCTCTATGGGCAGAGAGCCTCATCGGCTTTGATCAAGGCCGTGGAGAAATCGGGCGGCCGGTTGGTCGCGATGCAAAGCTTTGACCGGACACCGGGCTCGATGTCAGCGGCGGTCGCAAAGCTCTCCGCGTCGTCCGCTTATGATGCGATCCTGATCGCCGATTCGGGTCGTGTCGCGATGCAGATCGTGCCGATGCTCCGCCGCAGCACTGGTGCCCGGGCGCAAATTCTCGGTACTGAGCTCTGGAACACCGAACGCTCACTCGCGCAGAGCCAGGTGATGCAAGGTGCGTGGTTCGCCAGCGTGTCGGACAGTTTCTACAACAAGCTCGCCGTCAAATATCGCACCCGATTTGCCAAGGGGCCATACCGTCTGGCAAGTCTTGGTTATGACTCGGTGCTGCTCATCAGCAAGATAGCGGCCAACTGGCGCGTCGGCACAGCATTTCCGGCAGCGCAACTGAGCGATAGCGGCGGCTTTGCGGGCATTGACGGCGCTTTTCGCTTCGGTGGCAATGGCATTGCCGAACGTGCTTTGGAAGTCCAACAGATTGGATCAGGCGGCTTCGAAGTCGTCGCCCCTGCCCCAAAGACGTTCGGCAACTAACGCCGGACCGCGATCAGGTGGCGACGATTTCCGGGAGGATCCGGTCGAGCAGTTGCATACCGGCAGGGGTGACGATCAGGCGGTTGCCAGACAAGTTCAACAGGCCGTGGCCGGACAGTAAGTCAATTTTCCGGTCGTCGAGCAAGTCCGTTTGAGCCACGCCGCTCCGCCGGGAAATGCGCGCAAGATCAACACCTTCGGCCAACCGCAGCCCCATCAGCAGCGCCTCCTTTGCCCGTTCATGAGGAGGAAGCGGTTGTTCTGACTGTAAACCGTGACGGTTTCGGGAAACCGCTGACATCCAGTTTTCGGGCTTCTTGTGCCGCAGCGTCGCCGTCCCGCCGCGCCGTCCGTGCGCGCCCGGTCCGACACCAAGATAATCATCCATCCGCCAATAAGCGAGGTTGTGGCGGCTTTCTGAGCCGGGACGCGCGTGGTTCGAAATCTCATAAGCGGGCAGGCCGGCTGCGCCCGTGATCGCGCGGGTCAACTCAAACAGATCGGCACCGTGATCGGGGTCAACCGGCGGTAGCGCGCCATTTGCTGCCAAGGTCGCAAAGCGGGTGCCCGGCTCAATCGTGAGCTGATATAGCGAAAGATGTTCGGTTCCAAACGTCAGTGCGCGACCCAGTTCTGCTTCCCATTCGCCGAGCGATTGTCCGGGCCGCGCAT
>JBJOLA010000201.1:0-3524 GCA_046045815.1 Pseudomonadota bacterium | reverse complement strand
GGCCTCCAAAACCCAGCCAGCAGCTTGAATCAGAAAATCAAAGCCTTGGGAATCCCCAATCGATTCATTCAGATGTCATCCCGCTCTAGCCGCAATTTTCGGCGCTTCAGCCGCGCGAGCTGGAGCTGATCGCGGCCTCCCGATACGATCAGCGCATCTACCGCCACGTCGAGATCACGATGTTCCTCACGGAGCCATTCAAGCCGCTGACGGATTTCCGAAGTCTCGAAAGCGCTTGTCACAAATCTGACTCACTTCACCGAATAATTTTGCAGTCCGTCGCATTCACCATAGTCTGCTAGAGACAGGCAAGCCTTTTGATGATTTACTGCACTTGTCGCTCATCAAGGAGACAAAAGTATGGAATCGGCTCGCCTGCTCACCCTTGAAACAAAGCATGCCGCGCTAGACCGCCGCATCGCCAACGAAAGCCAAAGGCCCCTGCCCGATTCGGGCTTGGTCGCTCAACTCAAGAAACAGAAACTCAAGATCAAGGAAGCGCTGCAACCGCACTAGCAGCAACAAGGGCGGCGAACAGGCGGCGACCATCTTCGCCGCCGTGCGCTGCTTGCGTCACCCTTTCCGGATGCGGCATCATGCCGAGCACATTGCCTTGCGCGTTCAATATGCCAGCAATGTTGCGTGCTGAGCCGTTGACTGGCTCATCATAGCGAAACGCCACGCGGCCTTCGCCTTCAAGCCGGTCGAGCGTTTGCGCGTCTGCAAAATAATTGCCGTCATGATGCGCGACCGGAAAGCTGATCGCTTCGTTCGCTTCATACTGACTGGTAAACAGCGACTGTGTGTTTTCGACGCGGAGCGAAACATCTCGGCACACAAACGCGATGCCAGCGTTGCGCATCAATGCTCCGGGCAGCAATCCTGTTTCGGTCAGCACCTGAAATCCGTTGCAAATACCAAGAACGGCAACACCGCGCCCCGCAGCCTCAACCACGTCGCGCATCACGGGTGACCGGGCCGCCATTGCACCTGACCGCAAATAATCACCATAAGAAAAACCGCCCGGGACCGCGATAACATCTAGCCCTTCTGGAAGTTCGGTTTCCCGGTGCCATACCATTGCAGGCGCACGGCCCGAAGCTTCCTCAAGCGCTACCGCAAGATCGCGATCACAATTTGATCCTGGAAAGACAATAACCGCGCTCTTCATCGCGTCAGGCCCTTTCGATCCGGTAGTTTTCAATCACGGTATTGGCGAGCAACTTGCGACACATATCCTCTATCGCCGCATCGCTCGTATCATCGGCCACATCGAGTTCAATGAGCTTGCCCGCGCGGACATCATTGACGCCGTCAAAGCCCAGTCCCTCAAGCGCATGATGAATCGCCTTGCCCTGCGGATCGAGCACACCGGTTTTGAGGGTGATAAAGATGCGCGCTTTCATGTGCGGTCTGCCTGTTTGGGGTGCTGCGGGATTGCGCAGCCCTATGGCGTGACTCTGGCCTGAGAGCAACCCTCAGAAATAGTGAGCGAGCGCGAAACGAAAGCGTTGCCGGTCACTATCGTAAAGCGCCAATGACGATTTGTTGCTCGAAACGCTGTAGCTGATTGAGGGGGAGAAACCAAGCAACCGGATCGTGCGAAGGCCAAGTTGAACGCGGCCATTGAAACGCCAGTCTCCGCGAGGATTGCCGCCAAAGATCGGCACGGCAGCATCATAGATCGCGCGCGAAACCCCTGCAGAGACGCCAGCCGTGATGCCATACGGCAATTCGCCGCCAATGCCTAAGTTCGCACCAAATTCGATGCCGGAGTAAGCAGCAGCATTCAACGCATCACGCCGCGCAAACAGACTTGCTGATGCAATCATCGAATGCGCAAAGACGCGTTCGTAGCTGGCAGTGGCGCCAATTTGCCAGCCACTATATTCGCGCAGGAATCCGGAATGCGTGTTGCGCGCATCAAGCGAAAGCTCAATCCGCTGGTTTTGGCCGATAGTATGCTGGCCAGTGGCACGGATGCCGCCTGCCAAATTGGCACTTCGCCCGCCGTACCAGCGCTGTGATCCGACAGCTTGGACAGAAAGCCGTGTGCGTTCCGACAGTTGAAACTCGGGGCCGACCGCAAGTTGAGCGGAGATATCGTCGTGATCATTGCCCTTGTAATTGACAATTTGGGTGTCGCCCTCGATCAGCAATTTCGTGGTATCGCCAAGGTTGAGTCGCGCCGCGCCAGAAAACCCGGCGGTCTGCCCCGTGCCGGTTTTCGCCTTCGCATTAGCGTCCAGCGTGAGGGGTACGGTTTGATCGCCGAACTTTATGCCGATAGAATCAGCATTGGTGCCGTTGGTGATGTTGCTATCGGGAGCAATCCCGAAATCAACATTGAAACTCCACTGGCGTTGACTGCGAAGGATCGTGCGACTGATACGGATCGAGGTCAAAACTTCGAGCGGAAGATTATCATCCCCCTGCGCAAGCCGGAAATGATGATCAGCAGCACCGTTCTTGCCTTGGAGCATGAGCGCACGCGCCAGCTCGAGTCGGACGCGGGTCTGATCCGGGTGCTTGGCAAGCACGGCACGAAACTCACTCACCGCCGTTTTGAGGTCGCCACTTTCAACCGCAACATAGCCTGTCAGAAATTGGCGTTCCATTGTGAATTCCGGCGCATTTTCAAGCGCTGCCAGCATGGGTGCGGCTTCGCCGAAGCGACGTTCAAACACGAGCCTTTGAGCTCGATCAAGCAGTTGCGCCGCTGTCAAATGAAGGATGCATTTTCCATCGACGCAGTCCACTTGTGACAATGATTGTTCTGCCAGCGCTGGCGTCGCGATCAGCATCGCTCCGGCCAACATCGCCCATCTTATCGAAGCGCTCATCTGCGAAGCCCTTACGGCTGCTTGCCAGTGAAAGCTCCGACAATGTCTATGCGTTCGTCCGGCGTGCCGCCAACGATACGGAACCCGCCGCCAACTTCCTCGGCCGCAGGGCCAAAGAAGGCTCCATCGACGCTCGATCCCGCGATTGCTAGATCAAACCGAGTCCCGTTCGGCTGCACGAAGGAAGCGCTATTGATGGAACCGAGAAACCCGCCCGCGTTGATGAGATCGATACGGCCAGCACCTGCGGCGGCAAAGATCGCGCCCGCCTGAAGCGTGTAGCGGCCGTCGGTATATTGATCGGATATCTGCGGGGCAAGCACGGTACCGCCGAGATCGATCTTGAAACTATTGGCGGCAAAATCAACTTTGGTAGTTGCGGAGCCAGCGATCCACTGAAAATAAGTTGGCGTAGTCGGATCAATATCAAGATTTGGATTGAACACCATCGTGGCAATCATGTCTCCGTTGAAGCTTCCCGTTCCCTTCGTTGGGATGGCAGCATTGGCAGACCTCTCTCCATAGACGAAGGCGCCGCGCTCTGATTTGTAATCCCACCTCAAATAGACGCGACTTGACGTCTTTATTTCGGCAATCGTCAGTGTATTACGATCATATCCTGAAAACGTGACATATTTGGTTTTCGTACCTGGAGGCTGGTAGAAAAAAGTGTTATTCTCG
>JBJOLA010000158.1:0-2642 GCA_046045815.1 Pseudomonadota bacterium | reverse complement strand
CTCGATTTTGAGGGCGCGACGCTGGCAGGGTTGGCGAGTGACGGCGGGCTTTATGTCCCGGAAACGTGGCCGTCGTTCAGCGCGGATGAGATCGCCGCGATGGCGGGGCTTTCCTACGTCGCGACTGCGGTGCGGGTGATGATGCCCTTTGTCAGTGATAGCCTCAATGAGGCTGAACTTCGTGACCTGTGCACGCAAGCTTATGGCGGATTTTCGCATGACGGGGTAACGCCGCTTGTTCAACTGGATCACCAGCACTGGCTGCTCGAATTGTTTCACGGACCAACACTTGCGTTCAAGGATGTTGCGCTCCAGTTGCTCGGCCTGTTGTTTGAGAAATTTTTGGCCAGCAAAGATACGCACCTCACGATCATCGGGGCAACATCGGGCGACACCGGATCGGCAGCAATTGATGCCGTGGCGGGGCGCGCAAAGATCAACATCTTCATGCTCCATCCTGAAGGCCGGGTGTCAGATGTGCAGCGTCGCCAGATGACCACCGTGCTCGCGCCCAACGTGTTTAACATCGCGGTTGAGGGCAGCTTTGATGATGCTCAGGCGATTGTGAAGGCGCTGTTCAACGATCCCGAATTTTCCAAGGCCTACAATCTGGGAGCGGTCAATTCGATCAACTGGGCGCGGTTGATGGCGCAAATTGTCTATTATTTCTATGCCGCTGTCCGTCTCGGTGCCCCGGGCCGCAGAATTGCATTCGCAGTGCCGACGGGAAATTTCGGCGATGTCTTCGCGGGCTATGTCGCTTCCAAGATGGGCCTGCCGATTGAACGGCTGATCGTCGCGACTAACGTCAATGATATCCTGCACCGCGCGTTGACGACGGGTGATTATTCGCAGGGCAATGTCACGCCGACGGTCACCCCGAGTATGGATATTCAGGTCAGCTCCAATTTTGAACGCTTACTGTTCGATCTTGCAGGGCGAGACGGTGCGGCGATGGCGTCGATGATGACAGGCTTTGAGGCGACCAAGGCGATGACGATCCCGGCGGACATGATCGCTGCGGCGCGCCCGCTTTTTACCAGCGCTCGGGTCGACGGCGATGAAATGGCGTTGGCGATGCGCTGGGCACAGGAGCGCGCGGGCCAGATACTCGATCCCCATACGGCGATTGGCCTTGCGGCGGCGCGGATGGCTGATCTGGACGTGCCGATTGTCACGCTCGCCACGGCGCATCCGGCCAAATTTCCGGATGCTGTAGAACGAGCGACCGGCGTGCGCCCTGGCCTGCCATCCCGGCTGGGCAGTATGTTTGACCGGGAGGAGCGCTATGACGTCCTGCCGGCCACGGTAGAGGCTGTGAGGGCCTATGTAACCGAACGGGCAGTCTCGATCCGCTGAAACTGTTTCCTAATCCGACTATCCTGAGTAAGGGCTGAGCTTGTCGAAGACCGGTATCGAAGGGCGCCCTTCGATAGGCCATTTCGATAAACTCAATGGCTACTCAGGATAAGCGGTGTTTATCAATTCCAACGACACATTAGTTCCAATGTCGCTCATCGGCGATCCTTGGGCGGATTACGGCCTGATCGATAGTGGCAATGGCCGCAAGCTCGAACGTTATGGGAAATACCGTTTCATCCGGCCCGAGCTTCAGGCGCTGTGGGCACCCGCGTCCGACGATTGGGATGCGGACGGCGAATTCATTCCGGGATCGGATGAAGATGGCGGTGGGCGCTGGGAATATGCGCGACCCGTTCCAAAGGAAGGCTGGCCGCTCACCTGGGGCGGTGTGCAGTTCACCGCCCAGACGACGCCGTTCCGCCACCTCGGTTTCTTTCCTGATATGGCTCCGGTGTGGGCATGGATGCTGGAGCAGTTAGCCCGTTCCCCTGCGCAGGGGAACAAAAGCGCGCTCAACCTGTTCGGTTATACAGGCGTCGGCAGCCTCGCGCTCGCAACGTCGGGCGCGACGGTCACCCATGTAGATGCGTCCAAAAAATCGGTCGAAGCCGCAAAGGGCAACGCCGCGCTGGCGAGGATGAGCGACAAGCCGATCCGCTGGCTTGTTGACGACGCCGCCAAATTCACCGCGCGAGAAGTGCGTCGCGGCAAGCGCTATGATGGGATCATTCTCGATCCGCCCAAGTTCGGGCGCGGCCCCGAAGGCGAAGTGTGGCGGTTGGAGGAACATCTGCCCGCGCTGATCGCAGACTGCCGTAAACTGCTCGACGCAGAGTCGTCTTTCTTGTTCCTGACGGTTTATGCGGTGCGAATGTCGGCGCTCGCGATTGGCGAATTGCTCCGCCAGCACTGCGCCGATCTCGGCGGTACGATTGAGTGCGGTGAACTCGGCGTGCGCGAAGAGGCGCGCGGCTTGGCCCTGCCAACGGCGATCTTCGCCCGCTGGAGCAGATAGAGTGGAGCCGCTGATGCGCTTCTTTTCGGATAACGCCGCGACGGTGCATCCCCAAGTGCTCGCAGCGATCAATGCGGCCAACAGTGTTGACACCGCTTATGATGGGGACGCGCTCAGCAAATCGCTCGACGGCTTGTTTTCCGATCTTTTTGAAACGCAAGTCGCGGCGCTCTGGGTCGGGACGGGGACGGCGGCCAACGCCCTTGCCCTGGCTGCGCTTTGCCCACCCACCGGCGGGATCATCTGCCACCGCGATGCGCATATC
>JBJOLA010000150.1:0-2956 GCA_046045815.1 Pseudomonadota bacterium | reverse complement strand
GCTCAAAGGCTTGCTAGCGAACCCGGCGGTGCGGCGTGAAATTGATACGACCTCGATCGAGGATTATTTCGGGCTTGGCTACATACCCGATGATGCGTGCCTCGTTTCAGGCGTCAAGAAGCTGCCAGCGGGAACCTACCTTCAATTGAAGCTCGGCAAACCCCTTCCAAAGCCGACAATCTGGTGGGATATGGATTTCACGAAGCGTGCCAAAGGATCGGTTGCTGATCTGGAAAATGAACTGCGCGAAAAGCTGCGTGCGGCGGTGGCATCGCGGATGGTGGCAGATGTGCCGCTCGGAGCGTTCTTGTCGGGCGGCGTTGATAGCTCGACTGTTGTTGCCTTCATGGCGGAACGCAGTGCGCAGGCGGTGGAAACTTGTTCCATCGGGTTTGACACTGCGGCGCTTGATGAAACTGCTTATGCGGATCAGATTGCAGCGCGGTTTGCCACGAAGCATCGCAAGCGCATTGTGGGTTCGGATGATTTCGGCCTGATTGATACGCTGACCCAAGCCTTTGATGAACCCTTTGCTGATGCGTCCGCGCTGCCGACTTACCGGGTTTGCCAATTAGCGCGCGAGACGGTGACGGTGGCGCTATCTGGCGACGGCGCGGATGAGGCATTGGCGGGCTATCGCCGCTACAAGTTTCAGGCGGCTGAGGAGCGGGTCCGTGGTTTTATCCCCAAGGGCCTGCGTGAGCCGGTGTTTGGGACGCTTGGCAAACATTACCCTAAGGCGGACTGGGCACCCCAAATGTTCCGCGCAAAATCGACGTTCCAATCCCTCGCGCGCGGGGGGGCGGAGGCTTATGCGCGTTCCGTCGGGGTGTTGACGCCAGAAATGCGGGCGAGTTTCTATTCGGAGAGCTTTACCCGATCTCTCCAAGGGCACCGCGCCGAAGATCGCTACATCATAGCGATGGAAAATGCTCCCGCCCGTGAAAACCTAGACCGCGCGCAATATGCCGATATGAAAATCTGGCTGCCCGGAGATATTCTGACCAAGGTTGATCGCACCAGCATGGCCGTCAGCCTTGAGGCAAGGGAGCCTCTGCTCGATCACCGCCTGGTGGAATTCGCCGCAACACTTCCCGCGTCGATGCGAATCCGCCACGGGGAGGGCAAATGGCTGATGAAGAAGGCGATGGAGGGCCATCTGCCCAACGACATCCTTTACCGCCAGAAAATGGGCTTCGTAACGCCGATCAGCGCCTGGTTCCGGGGGGCACTTGCGGGGCAAGCGCGCGACGTGATCGAAAATTCACGACTATCTGAGTCTGGCTGGTTCGATACTGCGCAGCTTTCAAAGATGGCGGCAGATCACCGGGCAGGGGTTGCGGATCATGGACGACTGCTGTGGCAACTGGTGATGCTAGACAAGTCGCTTGGTCGGGTATTCGGTTAAGGCCGGGACTTCGGTTCGGGATAGCGCGCCGCGACGAAATACAGGCCGTCTGGCGGTGCATTGAAGCCAAGCGCCGCCCGATCCTTGGCCTCTAGCGCCGCTTTCAAGTCGTCTGCACTCCATTTTCCTGTGCCAACATAGACGAGGCAGCCGACCATTGACCTGACTTGGTGGTGAAGGAACGAGCGAGCAATCGCATGAACCTCAATTTCCTCGCCTCTTCGCGTCACGTTCAGAACATCGAGCGTCTTGACCGGACTGGCGGATTGGCAATGGGCCGAGCGGAACGTTGTGAAGTCATGACTGCCCACCAAGATTTGCGCGGCGTGCTGCATCGCGTCGGCGTCGATTGGATTGCGCACCAGCCACGCGCGCCCGGCGTCTAGCGTGAGCGGTGGACGTCGGTTGATAATCCGATAGCGATACCGCCGTTCGAGACAGGAAAAGCGGGCATGCCAATCATCGGGAACCACCGCGCAGTCGAGGATCGCAATCGGCAACGGGCGGAGTTTGGCGTTGATCGCCTGCATCAACCGGAAGGCGGTGAACGGCTTGGATATCTCGATATGTGCCGACATCGCCTCCCCGTGGACCCCGGCATCGGTTCGGCCCGCAGCGTGGACGACGGCCATTTCCCCGGTGATCGCGCGTGCAGCATCCTCGATTGCAGCTTGCACGGTGGGACCGTGCGGTTGGCGTTGCCAACCCATGAACGGGCTGCCGTCAAATTCGACAATCATCCGAAACCGCGTCATGCCAGACGGGTTCCTGCGGGGATTGCGAACCCGCGCAGGAGATCGCCGGGCGTCATCGCGGACTTCCCGGCGCGCTGGATCAGCGTGGGGCGGATTGCGCCGGGGTTGCAAGCAATAGTCAGCCGATCATCGATGACGGTGCCCGGCAAAGCACTTGGCGTGATGAGTGCATCTGCCGAAAGTATCCGGAAACGCTCTCCACCAAGTTCGAAGAATGCGCCGGGTGCGGGGGCAAACGCCCGTATCTGCCGTTCCGCCTGTGTCGCGCTGATCATGAAATCCAGCCGAGCCTCGCTCTTGTCGATCTTGGCGGCGTAGGTGATCCCGTCCTTGGGTTGCGGAATGGGTGGGTAAGCCTCGGGTTCGCCGAGCACTTGGATGAGCAGGCTGGCACCGATCTCGGCGATCTCATTGGTCAATTCACCCGCAGTCTTGGAGTCGACCGGCGTTTTCTGCACTGCTCGCATCGCGCCGGTGTCTAGGCCGACATCCATGTCCATGATCGTCACGCCCGTTTCCACATCACCCGCAAGAATTGCACGCTGGACTGGAGCGGCACCGCGCCAACGCGGCAGCAGTGATCCGTGGACGTTGATGCAGCCCCATCTCGGAGCCTCCAAAATTGCCCGTGGCAGGATCAATCCGTAAGCGGCGACCACCGCGATGTCGGCGTCGAACGCAGAAAATTCGGCTTGAATGCTGGGTTCCTTCAACGAAACTGGCGTCATGACGTCAATCCCAAGCGATTCCGCCAACGCCTGAACAGGGGAGGGGCGTAACGATTTTCCCCGGC
>JBJOLA010000145.1:0-2821 GCA_046045815.1 Pseudomonadota bacterium | reverse complement strand
TCAGTCCATATCCGGCCCAAGCGCGGCTTCAAGATCGCGCGGCCGGATGAAATGCGTGATCTTGGCCGTGCCCGCCTTCACGTCCGCCCAATGCTCGACGTTCAGCTCAAGAAATGCCATGCTTGCAGTTGGAAATTTCTCTTCAATCTCATCGCGTAAGGCATCCCCCTTAACATCAGGTGCAAGCATAAGCGCAAGTTCCTCCATCCCCGGATTGTGACCGCAGATCAATATGTCGCACTCGGCATCCGGCAAATCCTGGACGACATCTAGGAGCGAGTCCCCGGAGGCCAAGTAAACGCGCCGATCCCAATTGGGGTGCAATATTTCGCCGTACCCCTCCCACAGCGCATCAAGCGTTTCGGTGCAGCGCACAGCGGGTGACGAGACGATATGATCCCAAGTGACGCCAAGGGCGCGCGCTTGTGCTCCCATCAGTCGAGAACCGCGAACACCGCGTTCATTGATCGGACGGTCAAAATCACGCGAGACCGGTGAATCCCATCCGGACTTTCCGTGACGAAAGAGTGTGAGACGCTTCACTTATCCACGCCCCCGGTAACCGGCGACGCCTTGTTCTGGAATCCACACGCCAGCAGGCGGTTGGCCTGACTGCCAGAAGACATCAATCGGAATCCCGCCGCGCGGATACCAATAGCCGCCGATGCGCAGCCATAAGGGCTTCATTTCGGCGAACAGGCGCTGACCAATGCCCACGGTGCAATCTTCATGAAACGCCGCATGATTGCGGAAACTGCCGAGGAACAATTTCAGTGATTTTGATTCGACGATGGTCTCACCCGGCACATAGTCGATCACTAGATGCGCGAAATCGGGCTGAGCGGTCACAGGACAAAGCGAGGTAAACTCCGGCGCGGCAAAGCGCACGAGATAGGGCGATCCGAAGCGCGGGTTTGGCACATAGTCAAGCAACGCCGCGTCGGGCGATGTGGGCAAGGTGCTGGTCTGGCCGAGATGTTTTGGTGTCATTGCTCGTCCATAGCGGGTAGACGGTTCTCATGAAAGTCTCGAAGCCTGCAACCAAAATCGTCACTGCGGGCCGCCGGAAGGAATGGACGGGCGCCGTCGTCAACCCGCCGGTCTGGCGTGCGTCCACGATCCTGTATGACAGTGTTGCCGATCTCAAGCGCGGCACTACCACCAATGCCGACGGCAAGATGTTTTATGGCCGAAGGGGCACGCCAACCCAGTGGTCGCTCGCGGAGGCGCTTACCGTGATGGAACCCGGCGCGGCAGGAACGTTGCTGTTTCCCTCCGGCGTGGCGGCGGTGACGACAGCTCTGCTCTCTGTGCTTTCGCCGGGTGATCATCTGCTGATGACTGACAGCGCTTATGATCCGACGCGGTCCTTCTGTGACGGCATGCTCAAACGGATGGGTATCGCCACCACTTATTATGATCCGCTGATCGGGGCCGGGATCGAGGCGCTGATCACCCCGCACACACGCGCAATCTTCATGGAAAGCCCCGGCAGTTTGACGTTCGAGGTGCAGGATGTGCCCGCCATCGTCGCGGTCGCGAAGCGGCACGGGATCAAGACGCTGATCGACAATACTTGGGCAACGTCGCTCTATTTTCAGCCGCTGTCGCTTGGTGTCGACTTGTCGATCCTAGCCTGCACGAAATATATCGTCGGCCATAGCGATGTGATGGCAGGGTCTGTGACGGCGAACAATGCGTCGCATAGGGGCCTGAGGATGGCCGCTCAGCAGCTCGGACAGCTTCTTAGTCCCGACGATGCTTTCCTCGCCGCGAGGGGCCTCAGGACGCTCTCTGTGCGTTTGCAGCAACACCAGGAAAGCGCACTCAAGATCGCCCACTGGCTCGCGGATCAGCCGGAAATCGCGCGGGTGCTGCACCCTGCCCTGCCCTCCTGCCCCGGCCATGACATCTGGCAACGCGACTTTGGCGGATCATCGGGGCTGTTCAGCTTTGTGTTGAAGGGCGGAGACGATGACACTGCTGCTGCGCTAATTGACGGACTCACCTTGTTCGGGATCGGTTATAGCTGGGGCGGATATGAAAGTCTGGCATTGCCCGTCTGGCCGGAAAAGCACCGCAGCGTCACCGCCTGGATTGCCGAAGGGCCAGTCATCCGATTGCAGATCGGGCTCGAAGACGCAGATGATCTGATCGCTGACCTTGCGGCTGGCTTGCAACGTTTTGCCTAAAAAACAGGCATAGCCCGGGCCTTGCGCATAGTTTAACCAATATCCTTTTGCTCCCGCCCGAAAAAATCCCAGTTTTCAGCCCTTTTCAAACTGGCACAACCTTTGCTTAGCTATCTGCGGTAAACACACCAAAAAGGGGAATAAAATGCGCACGTCCTTCGGTCCACTCCTGGGCCTTGTTATCGCTCTTTCGGCAACTCCTGCTTTTGCAGAAGATACCGCTGCACCGCCAGCGATCACCATCAACGCCACCGCTGCCGTGGTCAGCGACTATCGTTTTCGCGGCATTTCGCAGACCGACAAAACGGCTGCGCTTCAGGGCTCGCTAACGTTGACCCACGAATCTGGCCTATATGTGTCCGTTTGGGGTTCGTCGATTGACAGCTATGTTACCGGATCTTTCGCCAGCCATCAGGAACTCGATCTGATCGCTGGGTTCAAAAAAACCTTCAGTGGCACGACTGTGGATGTTGGTGCGCTCTATTATGTTTATCCAAAGGGCGAACAGGCACCGTTCCATGCTGACTTCATTGAACCCTATCTTGCTGTTTCGCACACGTTTGGCCCCGCGACTGCAAAGGCAACGATCAACTGGTCGCCCAAGCAAAAGGCCTTGGCTCTTGGCCAAA
>JBJOLA010000386.1:0-6940 GCA_046045815.1 Pseudomonadota bacterium | reverse complement strand
TACCTCATCGAAATTCTCAACAGCTTCGACGAGTTCGATATATTGACGGATTTCAGCCACCGGCCAATCACGCGCGCCGAGGCGTTCGCGGGCTTCGGCTGGACTTGCCGATGACCGGATGAGCGCGACAACTTCATCAAGATTTGTGACAGCAATCACCAGACCGAGCAAAATATGAGCCCGGTCTCGCGCCTTGTTCAGCTCAAACTTTGTGCGCCGGGTAATGACTTCTTCGCGAAACTTCACAAAGGCTTCGATGATATCGCGCAGGTTCAACGTCTCGGGACGTCCGCCCCGGATCGCGAGCATATTCGCCGGGAAGTTCGACTGTGCAGGCGTATTCCGCCACAATTGATTGAGCACGACGTCCGGCGTTGCGTCGCGCTTCAGATCGATGACGATCCGCACGCCCAACCGGCTCGATTCGTCGCGGATTTCGCTGACGCCTTCGATCCTTTTGTCTTTGACGGCATCCGCCATCTTTTCGACGAGATCATTCTTCCCGGTTTGATAGGGCACTTCAGTGAGCACGATGCTGCGTCGATCGCCGCGACCTTCCTCCACGACGTGGCGGCTGCGCATGATGATCGAGCCTTTGCCGGTGTGATAGGCGGAACGCGCACCAGCCTGGCCTAGAATCAGCGCGCCGGTTGGGAAATCAGGTCCGGGGATGATCTTGATCAGTTCATCAATCGTGATCGCGCCGTTTTCCATATAGGCAAGGCAGGCATCAACGACTTCGCCCAGATTGTGGGGCGGAATATTGGTCGCCATGCCGACCGCAATGCCGCCTGCGCCGTTGACCAATAGATTAGGGAAGCGGGCCGGCAGCACCGACGGCTCCGTGCGGGATCCATCATAGTTGGGCTGGAAATCAACCGTGTCTTTATCGAGATCGCCCAGAAGGGCCATCGCAGCCTTGGACAGACGTGCCTCGGTATAGCGCATCGAGGCGGGCATATCGGGGTCCATTGACCCGAAATTGCCCTGACCGTCGATCAGCATCAGCCGCATCGACCAATCCTGTGCCATCCGCGCGAGCGCGCCGTAGATCGCCGAATCGCCGTGCGGGTGATAATTGCCCATCACATCGCCGACAATCTTGGCAGACTTGCGATATGCTTTACCGGGAACGAACCCGCCTTCATCGGCCGCATACAATATACGGCGGTGAACCGGCTTCAAACCATCACGCACATCAGGCAGCGCCCGGCTAACGATCACCGACATCGCATAGTCAAGATAAGATGTTTTCATCTCATCAACGATGTTAATCGGGGAAATATCAGAAGGATCGGTCGGGTTAGTCTCGTCGGTGCTCAAAGGGCAACTTTCTGTATGGAATTGTCAGCGCAGCCCATAGTCGAGAGCCAGAAAAATAGCGAGTCAATTGGTGCAGATTAGGGCTGAATTTCCGTTCCATCCCAGGCGAAAAATTTGCCACTGTCGACGGCTCGGAGTCCGTCCAAAACGTCGAGCATTTGCAGGGAGGCACGTTCCGCATCAAACAATTTTCCCGGCGCGACATTGCTTTGGAAAGGCGCACTCAGCGGCGTGTCAACCGTGCCGGGATGAAGGCCGACGCAGACCAAGCGCTTGTGGGTCCGTCCATATTCGATGGCGCAGTTGCGGATGAGCATGTTGAGTGCTGCCTTCGATTGTCGGTAGCTATGCCATCCTCCCAAATGATTGTCCGATATGCTGCCGACGCGTGCAGAAAGAGCCGCAAAAACACACCGCTCGTCTCGGGCGAAAAGCGGCAGGAAGTGTTTCGCGACCAACGCCGGGCCGATCACATTGACGGCGTAATTTTCGGCCATCCATGCCGGAGACACCTCGCTCAGTGATGTTTCAGGCCGTCCCGCTGAGCCGTGCAAGAACCCTGTTGCCACGATGATCAAAGATGGTGAGCCTGCGGCCTGACATTTGTTCGCCGCATTGATGATGCTGGCTTCATCGGCAAGGTCGAAATCACCGTTGGCGCGTGACAGGCCAATCACCGTGTCAAAATTGCCTTCTTCCTGCAGCGCAGACATGAAGCCTGCGCCGATTCCACCGCTCGCGCCGATAATGATTGCATTTTTTGCCATGCTAGATCGTTTGCAGGCTCTGCGCGCAAATTCAACTGTCGTTCAGGCCGGTTGACCGAAAATGCACAGAATTCGCAGTTTGGCTTGCGCAGCAGTGCGGCTATGATTAGCGGCGAATTGGAAGGGCAGGGCGGAACCTGCTAAATTGAAGGATGAGTGAAATGAAACTGGCGTCGACTTTTTCCCTCGGTGTGGCACTTGCAATTGGCACGGTAAGTGTCGTCGGCGTGGCTCCGGCTTTCGCAAAGACTGAAAAGCCCGCAGCGGCGCCTTCGTTCAAGATGAGTGCGCCGTTTCGCGCGGCGGTTGGTGCGGCGCAAGAGGCGCTTAAGAAGGGCGACACTGCGGGCGCATCTACCAAGCTTGACGCTGCCGATTTGATTGCGACCGCACCCGATGAGAAATATGTTGCCGGCGCGGTTCGCCTTGAGCTTGCTGGCAAGCTGCAGAACCCGCAAATGCAGGGCAAAGCACTTGAAATCATGCTCAACAGTGGCTCAACGCCTGCAGCGGATGTTCCTAAGTTCAACTTCTACCTCGGCCAGTTCGCCTACCAAGCGGCCAATTATTCGAAATCGCTCAGCTATTTCACAGCGGCTGATCAGGGCGGATATAAAGGTGCAAATCAAACCGACATGCTTTTGCTGATGGCAGAATCCAATTTCAAGCTGAACCAGCCCGCCGCCGGTTTCCCGTTCATCGAACGCGCAATTGCAGTGCAAACCGCTGCGGGCCAGAAGGCGCCTGAAAGCTGGTTCGCACGCGCGGCATCCGTTGCGTATAAGGCAAAGCTGACAAATGATGTCGCCAAGTGGACGCGTGCGCAGGTCAAGTCTTATCCGACGGCGGAGAATTGGCGCAGTGCGCTCGTCACCTACCGTGACGGCGCGCATCTTGAAGGCAATGCATCGCTGGATGTGATGCGCCTGATGCGCCTTACCAAATCTTTGGCAGGTGAACGCGATTTCTTTGAATATGCGTCGCTCGCCACCGAACGCGCGCTTCCCGGTGAAGCCAAGTCGGCGATTGAAGAAGGCTTCGCGTCTGGAGCTGTCTCCAGGTCAAGCCGTGCGGTCAATGAAATGCTGACACTCGCGACAGGGAAGATCGCAACGGACCGTGCATCGTTGCTGGCGTCTGAAAAAACTGCGGCAGGTGCCGCCACGGGCAAAGCCGCCAAGGGTACGGCGGACGGATTTCTCGGCTACGGCGAAGATGCCAAGGCGATTTCGCTTTATCAAACCGCGCTGAAAAAGGGCGGCGTTGACGCCGATGAAGTCAACACCCGCTTGGGCATTGCTCTGGCGCGTTCAGGCCAGAAAGATTCCGCGCGCGCCGCATTCAATGCTGTGACAGGTTCCCGCGCCGACATTGCCAAATACTGGCTGCTGTGGCTGGATTTGCCAGCTGCTTAAAGGTCTATCCTTGTTCAACCGGAACGCCCGGAACGGACTTTGATGTTCGGATCGTCAGGGAAGTCTTCACCCCGGCCACATTGGGGGCCGGGGTCAGTGACGTTGTCAGGAAAGCTTGAAACTCCTGCAAGTCGCGTGCGACGATCTTGAGAATGAAATCAATTTCGCCGTTGAGCATATGGCATTCGCGCACGGGTTCGAGAGTCGCAACATGTTCCTCAAACGCGCGGAGATCAGATTCGGCCTGGCTTTTCAGGCTGACCATAGCGAATACGGTGATCGTGTAACCCAAACGCGTGGCGTTGAGCGCAGCGTGATAACCGTGGATGACGCCATCTTCCTCCAGTGCACGCACCCGGCGCAAACACGGTGGGGCTGTGAGGCCAACCTTCGCCGCCAGATCGACGTTGGTCATCCGGCCATCATCCTGCAATTCAGAGAGTATCCGCCGATCAATTGCGTCGAACGAAATCTGGGCCATATGTGTATCATCCTGACTGGAAAGGTCCGTACTCTATAATTTTATTACAGAGAAATGCAATTGTGCCACTTTGCAACGTCTCATTTTGAACACTTCCGATGTGATCGGGACGCGCCTATCGGTGTTTCACCCTACAATGTGGATGCCTTCTTAACCGTGCGCTTTGACGATCGACTTGAAACCATTTTAGCGCAATCTGCCGAGGATGGTGCAGCAAAGGCGGCGCTATGGTCGCAGCTGGTCGATCTTGTTTCGCAAGATCAGGGTGGGATTGTCGTGCCGCAACGCATCATCGCAGTATCTCGATTGACAGAATGGCAGCGTGACATTCCCCCTGAACGCCGTCGATCAGTAGCGCTGGCAATCGCTGGGCAGGCATTGCCCCCCGAGATCGTGAGCCTGTTCGGCAGCGACTTGCCCAATATCGCAGCTCCAGTTTTGGCGAATGCTCAGTTGACGGCGACGCAGTGGCAAGCAATCGTTCCGACATTGCCCCAAGCTTCGCGGGCATTGCTGCGCGAGCGCCGCGATTTACCTCAAACAGCGCAAAATGCTCTTGCGGCCTACGGTCTGAGTGATTTCTCGATCGAAAATAATGCTGCCATTGCAAAGCAAACGGACGAGCCGATCCAAATCAGTGATCTCGTCGCAAGGATCGAGGCTTTTCAACGCGACCGGACAGCCCGGCACGGTGCGAAGACACTGTCTTCACCACCACAGGCTGCGCAGGATTTCCGTTTCGAAACCGATACCCACGGCCTAGTCTGCTGGGTCGAGGGTGCACCACGTGGCCCCTTGATCGGCCTCAGTTTGGCTGAAATGGCTGAACCAGGCGCGTGCGGTGTGGATGGTCACGCAGCGGGGGCGTTTCGTCAGCGTGAATTGTTCCGGGATGCCCGCCTCATCGCCTCTGGTGTGGGCGAGGCAAGTGGCGAATGGCTGATTTCAGCTGATCCGCTGTTTAGCCCGGCGGAAGGGCGTTTTCTGGGCTATCGCGGTGTGGCACGGCGTCTGCGGCGCAATGAAAATTTCAGCGCGGCGGAAACAAACTTGCTCGGTCACGGCCTAGCGCCCGATTCAGTGCGCCAACTGATCCACGAACTGCGTACGCCGCTCAACGCGATTCGCGGTTTCGCCGAGATGATTGATGGGCAGTTTTTGGGGCCAGTTGCGCATGCCTATCGTGTTCGAGCTCATGACGTCACACGTGAAGCAACACGTTTGCTCGGCGTGTTTGACGATCTTGATTCAGCGGCCCAACTTCAGGGGGGGCGCTATGCCGTTGCAGCAGAATCCACCACAGATATGGTTGCGGCCCTCGAACGCCTAGCAGAGGATTTTCGCCCCCTGAGTGATGAGCGACAGGTCCATTTGAGACTCGTGATCGCGCCAAACGTCCCACCTGCGGCGCTTGATCGGTTGACCGCAGAACGGCTGATCGGCCGGCTAATGGCGGCTACAATTGGCATTGCCGCCCCGCAGGAAGTGATTGGTGCCCGGCTGGAAGTTGTTGGCGGGCAACTGAATTTTTCTATTGATCGTCCAAAGGCAACAGAATCGCTCGACGCCGAAACTTTGCTTGCCTCGGCACAATATCCGACGAACGAAAATAGGGATGCGCCTGCACTCGGCCTTGGCTTTTCACTAAGGCTGATCGCAAGTTTGGCGCGACAATCGCACGGGATGTTCAGAATTGATCGGCAAAGGTTCACCTTGATCCTTCCGCCGGTGCAGGATAGCGCAGGGGAAACCAAAGAAAGCTGCTAACGAGTGAACGACGTACCGGGCCAATCCAATCGAAGACGCAAGAGCGAGGGGCGACTTGATCATCCGGCCAGAGCGGCGGACCGGGTGCGGTTCGACGCGCAATTTGGCAAGCGCTTTGCCGTGTTCGTCGATACCGAAGAGGAATTTGATTGGGGCAAGCCGCGGTCGCGAGATTCGACGGCAACCAGCGCGATCAAATATCTTCCTGAATTCCAACGGTTGATGGACGCGCACGGGATCAAACCGAGCTACATGATTGATTATCCAGTGGCTGAAAACGAGGCGTCCGCCGCTGTACTCGCGAAAATGCTGGGCGATGGAAATTGCGAAATTGGCACGCAACTTCATCCTTGGGTCAATCCACCGTTCGAAGAAGAAGTCATTACTTTCAATAGTTTTGTGGGAAACCTTCCCGTCGAACTTGAACGTGCAAAGCTGCTCGCCTTGACCGATAAGATCGCGTCTGCGGTCGGGCAACGGCCGACGATCTACCGAGCGGGGCGCTACGGCGTTGGCCCGAATACGGCGCGACTGCTTGAAGAAGCGGGATACCGGATCGACACATCTGTGCGGCCGCATTTTGACTATAGCCATGAAGGCGGTCCGAGTTTCCTGCGTCACGATTCGCGACCCTTCTGGTCTGGCCCGAGCGGGTTGCTGCTCGAACTGCCGCTGGGAGCAACCTATACCGGGCAATTGCGCCGTTACGGTCGTTTTTTATTTGGCGATGGACGCAGCAATTTGCGCCGGATATCGGCTCTAGCGCGTTCTGGTATGCTGGCCCGGGTCGCGCTCACGCCAGAAGATATGCCGATTGATGACGTCAAACGCGCGATTAACTGGATGCTTCGTGACGGCTGCCAGCTTTTCAGCCTATCTTTCCATTCACCGTCGCTGACACCAGGACATACACCCTATGTCCGCAATTCTGCCGATCTCAGCCAATTCTATCGTTGGTGGGACAAAATGCTGAGCTTCCTCGCGGAAAAGGGAATTACGCCCGTTTCTGCGAAGGAAATCAGCGAAGCAGCGTGGCGGGTGAGGCCAAGCGAGCGCTGAGCTTGCACTATTGCCTATCGGTCCGCTATCGGGCTGCGTGCGCGGGTGTGGGCCTGTAGCTCAATGGTAGAGCCGGCCGCTCATAACGGCTTGGTTGGGGGTTCGAGTCCCTCCGGGCCCACCAGCGC